>JALVRI010000350.1 GCA_027031325.1 Desulfobacteraceae bacterium | reverse complement strand
CTTCAAAGCCAAGATCGCCAAGATAGGCGATGTCAACCTAGGGGCCATCAAAGAGTATGAACAGCTCAAGGAACGCTTCGATTTCCTTACCCGCCAGCGGGATGACCTGGTAAAGGCAATCGATGATCTGCACAAGGTGATCCGTAAGATAAATCGTATCACCCAGAAGAGGTTCATGGAGACCTTCAAGCTGGTCAACGAAAAACTTCAGGAAGTCTTTCCCCGCCTCTTCGAAGGAGGGTCTGCCCGCCTCGAGCTGACCCAACCGGACAATCCCCTGGAAACCGGGGTGGAATACCTCGTTCATCCCCAGGGCAAGAAATTGACCCGCATGAGCCTGCTTTCGGGCGGCGAAAAAGCCCTGGCGGCCATCGCTTTCGTGTTTGCAATCTTTCTCATAAGACCGGCCTCTTTTTGCATGCTCGACGAAATCGACGCTCCCCTGGATGACGCCAACGTGATCCGTTTCAACAACCTGATGCGCATGATCGGGCAGAAATCACAAATAATCATGATAACCCACAACAAGAGATCGATGGAGTTTGCCGAAACCTTATTTGGAATCACCATGGAGCAAAAGGGAATTTCAAAAATAGTTTCGGTCAATCTTCAGGGGAAAAACTGACGGAACATTTATACCGATGGCATTGAACTGGCTCAAAAAGAAAAAGAAAGCAGAGGACAAAGAACCTGCAAACCGGGAAAACGGCGCCCCGACAACCGCAGAGCAGTACCCGGAGGAAGATAGCGGCCGGCAAGGGATGCAGGAAGGCGGAATCCTAAACGACGACAGGCCGGTCCGGCAAGAACAACAGGCCGGAAAGGGAAAAGACAGATCCCGGCCCTCGTCCCGGAAAGGCCTGTTTGCCCGGCTCAAGCAAGGGCTTGCCAAAACCCGCAAGATTCTTACCAGCGACATCGACGATCTTTTCCGTGGACGGCGGGCCTTGGACGACGAAATGCTGGAGCAGCTCGAAGAGTTGCTCATCACCTCCGACATCGGTGTCAGGACCACCATGGAGCTCGTGGCGGCAGTTGCCAAAAAGGCCCGCAAAATCGATGGACCGGAGGCCCTCAAGCAGGTCTTGAAAGAAGAAATCCTGAAGCTTTTCGAAGGCCTTGAACCCGAAAAACAACCAGCCGCCGCCCCCAAGCCGGAGGTGGTCATGGTGGTGGGAGTAAACGGGGTCGGTAAGACGACCACCATCGGCAAACTGGCCGCCAAGGCCACCGCCGAGGGCAAAAGCGTTCTGATAGCCGCCGCCGACACCTTCCGGGCCGCGGCAATCGAACAACTTGCCATCTGGTCCCAGCGGGCCGGGGCGGAGATAATTAAGCACCGGGAAAATGCCGATCCGGCAGCGGTTGCTTTCGATAGCGTTCATGCGGCCATGGCCCGCGGCACCGACCTGGTTCTGATAGATACCGCCGGCAGGCTCCATACAAGGGTCAACCTGATGGAAGAGCTGAAAAAGATCAGGCGCTCGGTTGCAAAGAACCTCGAGGATGCCCCCCATCAAATCTTGCTGGTACTGGATGCCACAACCGGCCAAAACGCCTTGTCCCAGGCCAAAATCTTCAACGAGGCCCTGGGAGTCTCGGGCCTTGTCCTGACAAAACTCGACGGTACGGCAAAAGGAGGTATCGTCGTCAGTATCTGCAACGGCTTAAAAATTCCTTTGCGCTATATTGGAGTCGGAGAAGGGATCGACGATCTACAGGTATTCGATCCGGCCCGTTTCGTGGAAGCATTGTTTTGATTCATGGTCAGATCTGTTTCAAACCCGAACGATTTAATGGAATCGGGGATGAATTACTGCTGGCAATCCCTTGTGGGTGGCCTGATTGACAACCTTTTCTGCCTCAAGATGCCCATAATACAGTTGTTGGAAGCCCTCATCGGGCTAAAAGTATTGAAAAACGTGGTTTTTTCTGTTGACACGGCGTCAAGAGCTGCTGTATGGAGCAGTTAAAACAAACGGTTGGATGGCATTAACTCTTAAAAGGGGGGCAAAACCATGACGAAAGCCGAAATCGTCGAAAAAATGGCCAAGGATGCTGGTATTTCCAAGGTCGCAGCGGCCACCGCCCTGGATTCATTCATGACCAGCGTCATCAAGGCACTCAAAAAGAAAGACGGCAAGGTCACCTTGGTAGGTTTCGGAACATTTGCAAAAGTACGCCGGAAAGCCAGAAAGGGCCGCAATCCCCAAACCGGAGAGCCGATCAAGATCAAGGCTTGCAACGTGGTCAAGTTCCGGCCGGGCAAAAAACTCAAAGACGCCATCTAAAGGCCTGCCGGCGGATCAGGCGAAGGCGGCTGCAAGTAAATACCGCAGCCGGCCGGCAAGAGATCTTTCACAGTTTCAGGACAACAGCTTTTCGGCATCGGCCGCAAAGCTGTTGTTTTTTTCCCGCCGTTGCAAGGAAGGAATCAAAACCGGATTTCAAAGCCCGAAAATTCGCCCCTGTAATCCTGATGCTCAAGTTCCAGATCACTGACAAGAGCCAGCGAAGGCCCCCGGCGACACCACTTTACCAGCTGATCGACCGCCCCGGCGTCACCTTCGAAAACGCCTTCCACTCTGCCGTCGGGCAGGTTGCGCACCCATCCTACAACCCCCAAACGACGGGCGGCTTTCTGGGTTTCCAAGCGGTAGCAAACTCCCTGAACCCTGCCATTGATTGTGACATGCACACGTTTCTTGCCTTCCATGGCCGTTAATTCCCCTAAGGTTTACTTACACGAATCTATCTTCTCGAGCCCAAGGGCCACCCGCCATTGTCGAAGCAGTTCCCGGCGGTTTTCAAACACCCATTGGGGACCGTTGAGGTTTGCCAGCTCGCTCACCCGAGTTGCAAGGGCCTTCAACTGTTCATCGGTTCCCGGGATGTCTTGGCAGCCAAGCAGACGATCCAGGATGCTTCTGTCCATTGGTTCACCTCCCCTGGGGCTGGAGACGCTTGAACCCGGATTATACACTTCAAATGCCTACAAAGTAATTTCATTGAACTACTGCATAGTCGGCATGTATTTGTTCCCGCCTGCACCCCAACCCGCAAGGTGAAGTTCAATCCTCAATAAATCCTGAAGTCTTTGAAGCCGCAAGGGGCTTGCGATTTTACCGATTCTGCTTTGTCGGCGGCCATTTGAAGTACCAAAGTAGGTCCACCTGCCCTCGGTCTCGCATCTTCGGCAAACTTTCGAGCTGCAAAATCCGGGTTGAAAGAACAGCCGGCTTCAATCTCCGGAAAGCAGCTTAAGGTATTGTTCTTCAGATAGAATCTTTACTCCCTGGCGGCGTGCCTTTTCGAGCTTGGTACGGCCGACCTTCCGGCCGCATACCAGGAAATCCGTCCTGCCGCTGACAGACGATTGAACTACGGCTCCCAGCCGACGCGCCTCCTGCTCCATCTGGTCACGCGAACCGGTTTCCATCTTACCGGTAAATACAATCCTTTTACCGGCCAGCAGGTGCCGACGGACATCGGCCGGCCTGGGGGTTCGTTCAAGTTCAAAACCCAACTCAAGCATGTACTCGATGGTCCGCCTGTTATCGGCCAGGCCTTTGGCTATGGACGAGGCGGTGATATCCCCAAAGCCTTCAATCTTTTTTATATCTTCTGCCTGCAGGTTCAGCAAGTCCTCCAGCCTGAAATGTTGCAGCAAGCGCCGACTGTCACCGGGTCCCAGGTCAGCAATACCGAAAGCGGCAAGAAAACGCCAGTCTTCCACCGGCTTGTTGCGGCTTATCCGAAGTGCCTCAGCCAAATTGCGCGACTGAACCGGACCGAATCCGAGGGAGCCAAAATCATCCTCCGTCAGTCCGTAAATCTTTTCGAGGCTGTCATATCCGGCTGCCACCAGTTTCTTGATGGTCTGAGGTCCAAACCAGTCGGCTGTTCCCAGGGTCCTGAACCAATGGACCAGCCTCTGTTCCACCTGGGCGGGACATCTGCTGTTGGGGCAATGCAGGAAATCGCCTCTTGATTCAAGCCGGCTGTCGCAGACCGGGCAGACCCTGGGAAGCTCAACCCGTTCTGCGGCCTCAAGCACCCGCTCCAGCTTGGGAATCACTTCTCCGCTTCGAATGATTTCGATTTTGGCACCGGGACCGATCTTCAGTTTCGCCACCATCCCGGCATGGTGAGCCGTAACCCTGCGGATAGTGGCTCCGGACAGACTTAGGGGCTCAACCTCCAGCACGGGAGTGACGTTCCCGGTTCGGCCGACCTGCCATTGGATTGAACGCACCTTGGTTATACCGGTCTGTCCCTTGCGTTTGATCGCGATCTGCCAGCGGTAATGATGACTGGTGGCCCCCATATACTGCCTGAGGCCCGGATCTTTCACCTCCAATACCAATCCGTCGGTTGGATAATCCACCCCGGCAAGCAGCCTTTCACCTATTGCAGGGTAGTCGTCCAGTAGTTCGGTGGAAGTACCTTCCCAGGATGGCAAGCGACTGTAAGGTACGAAATGAACCATTCCGTCGGCCAGGGCCTTGCTGGCGTATTTATTTAATTTGTCCGAAGCGACTATTCCGACCACCATGTTCCTGGGATGTTCGAAAACCCCGGCCAGGTGGGCATCGAAGTATGATTTGACAACAACAATTTCACCGCTTCCCTGGCCCCGGCCGCCGATGGGAATCACCCCCTTGGCAAAGACATTGCTGATTTCGTACCCCACCAGGCCGTTGCCCCGGGTGGCAAAAACCTCTCCGTCATCCCGGCCGGCCA
>JALVRI010000349.1 GCA_027031325.1 Desulfobacteraceae bacterium | reverse complement strand
CCTTGATTCCGCCGGCACAGGAGCCGGGAGCGGCTCCGATGAACATCAGCATTATCATGATCATCAGGGAGACGTTGGTCATTTTGCCGATGTCCAGAGTGTTGAAACCTGCCGTGCGGCAGGTCACCGACTGGAAAAGGGCCGCCAGGGCCTGCTGTCCGGCGGGCAGGCAGCGGTTGCCGCAGTATTCGGCCAGGAAGATGGCTGCCCAGCCGGCAACGATCAGGAAAACCGTGGTTTTCAGGACGGTGACCGAATACCAGCTCAAGCGCCGGCCGTTACCGTTGACCGCGGCCCAAAGCTTTGCCAGCAGTTCCATCAGAACCGAGAAACCTAGCCCTCCGGCGATGATCAGCCCCATGAAGACCAGGTTGATGAACAGATTGCCGCGCCAGCTGGTCAGGCTGTCGGCGTAAAGGGAAAACCCGGCGTTGCAAAAGGCCGAAACCGAATGGAAAAGAGCGCTGAAAAGCGTGAAACCTCCCGGGGCCGCCAGGTGGAGGGCGACGGCCCCCAGGGCTTCGGTCCCGAAGGCCAGAATGACGATGGCTCCCAGGAATTTGCCCAGGCTGAAGCTGGGGTCGTGCAGCAGGCTCTGGCCGACGGCCACCCGGTCGGTCACCGAAACCCGGCGGTGAAGCAGGTAGAAGAACAGGCCGGTGAAGGTCATGATCCCCAGTCCCCCGGACTGGATCAAAACCAGCAGGATCCCCTGGCCCCAATGGTTGAAAAAACCGCCCGTGTCAACTACCACCAGGCCGGTGACGCAGGTGGCCGAAGTGGCGGTAAAAAGGGCGTCCACCCAGGCCAGGGTCTTGCCGGGATGGGTAAAAGGGGCCTGCAGCAGGATGGTTCCGGCCAGGATCACCAGTCCGAAGTAAAGGATCGGATAGAGAAAAGGCGAAAGTCGAAGATGCTTTTTCATGGGCACCCAAATCAGGAGCCAACTGGCGACGGCCGGCCCCTTTTGCCCGGAGGCCTTCAGCCGATCCGGTAGTGTTTTTTGACCGGTGCCTTGATGGTCCAGGTGCAGGAGAGGCCTTCTGGAAAGGTGACAAAGTCACCGGCTCCGAACTCCACCTTCCGGCCGTCGGCCGTGGAGACTTCGACCTGGCCTTCCAGCAGGTAGCATTGCTCCGGGGCATCGTAGTGCCACGGGAAGCTGGAGACTTCCTTTTCCCAGATGGGCCATTGGTAGACGCCGTTTTTTTCCAACTCTTCAGGCCGGGGCTTTGTGATTTCGATTTTCATCGCCGATTCTCCTTATTCTAGGCGGCCAGTTTTTTGACCAGTTCGGCCACCCTGGCGCCGAGCTTGCGGCCGTTTTCACAGGCTCCTGCATCCGGAGCCCCCACGCAGGCCGTGCCGTAATGGCCGGTAGCCGACATGGGATCGCCGACGATGATCATGCCGTAGATCAGCAGGGCCTGGATGATCGACATCATGGTGGTTTCCTTGCCGCCGGTGGGATCGCCGGCAGTGGTGAAGGCCGCACCGACCTTGTTTTCCATCTTCTTGCGAACCGAGACGAAATCGTCCAGGACTTTCTTGACCTCGGCGGCCATGACACCGAAATAAACCGGCGAGCCTACGATCACCCCCTCGGAGGCGACAAAGTCGCCCTTGGTTACATCCCTGGTGTGCCTGAGAAGCGGGGTGACTCCCTCTACGGCCGAAACGCCTTCAGCTATGGCCTCGGCCAGCTTGCGGGTATTGCCGCCCTTGGAATAGTAAAGGATCAGAACCTGCATACACAAACCTCCTTGGATGATGTTCACGACGCCACCATCTTAGGCAATCCGGGGTGCTAATTCAACCCCTGGAGGGGGTGGACCCGAATTTGTTGCCCTAGGCATATATATTGTCTTTTTTTATGGACAATTTTCATTCAGGCATAATTTTCAAACAAGGTTCAAGATTATGGTTTGCAACCGGGACGCAAACCAGAGTATAATTTGAAAAATGGACCGGATTGGTCGTAATTCTTTTTTTCAGGCATTTGAAGTGCGTAATCCGGGTTCAATCCAGGAGACTCCAATGAGCAGACCGATCTTGAGAACCGAAATCATCAACAAGGGCGGAACTCCGCCCTGTGTTTCCAGCGGCAATCAATGCCGGGGTTGTTTTGGCTGGCCCAACATGATCAGGGCGGCTCAGGCCAACGCCATCTGGAGACGTTTTCCCCTGCGTTGTCCCAGCACCGGGCTCACCCTGCGGGTAATTTCCCCGGACAAGTCCCCAGGCGGCTGAACAAGGACATTACAATTACAGCAAAGGAGGCGGCCATGGCGGTAAAAATATTTATCAAGCGCAAGGTTCCGGCCCAAAAGGCCCGCCGGATGATTCCCCTCTTCAGGCAGATGCGCAGTATGGCTATGGACCAGCCGGGGTATATTTCCGGCGAGACCCTGCGCAGCCTTGACGATCCGGAGCAGTTCATCGTCATCAGCACCTGGCAGTCGTCCGACCACTGGCAGGCTTGGCTCAACAGCCGGCAGCGCCAGCAAGTTCAGGCTGAAATCGACAAGCTGCTTGGCGGAACCACGGTCTATGAAGCATACCACTACGGATTTTCCGAATAGCTTTCAACCGCCCGGGTTGTTCTTTCTCTCCAGCATGAAATAGATAGTGGGCACCAGCACCAGGCTGACCAAGGTGGAAACAGAAAGTCCGCCCAGCATGGTTATGCCGAGGGGGTTCCAGGCCTCGGCCCCCACGGCCTTCGAGACCGCCATGGGCAGCATGCCGAAGAAAGTGGTCATGGTTGTCATCAGCACCGGCCGCAGGCGGCTGCGACCGGCCCGGATCACGGCCTGGTAGAGGCCGGCCCCGCGTTTTCGCAGCAGGTGGGTATAGTCCAGCAGGACGATGGCGTTGTTGACCACGATTCCCATCAGCATGATCACCCCCATGAAAGACATTATCCCCAGGGAAGTGCCGGTAAGGTAAAAGGCGTAGAGCACGCCGGTGAAGGCAAAGGGCACCGAAAACATTACGATCAGCGGGTCCTTTAGATTACCGAACAAGGAAGCCATCAGCATGTAGACCAGGCCGATTCCCATGAAAAGCAGAATGGTCATGTCCCGGAAAGCCTTTTTCTGCTCCTCGATGTCACCGCCGAATTGGACCGTGGTTCCCAGGGGCGGAGGATCGGCCTTCAAGAGGCGCTCTATCCCGGCCTTGGCCTGGCCGAGGCTGATACCGTAAAGGTCGGCTTCCACCTTGACCAGCCGCTGGCGGTTTTTGCGCTGGATCTCGATGGGACCTGATCCGCGCACAATACGGGCCACCGCCGACAGGGGCACCACCCGGCCGTCGGCGCTCACCAGGGGCGCCTGGGCCAGGGCGTCCAGGCGATCCTTGTCGCTGCCTTTGAGACGGGTGAATATGTCGTAGCTGTTACCGGCGTCGCGCATGCTGGTGGCCTCGTAGCCGTAATAATAGTTGCGCAGGGTGGCCCCGATCATGGCTGTGTTCAGGCCCAGACGGGCGGCCTTGGTGCGGTCGATTTCCACCCACAGCTCGGGACGGGGGGGACGCTGGCTGATCACCACGTCCACCAGTCCGGGAATCTTCTCCATCTGCGCCTTGATACGCCGGCCATAGGCAATGATCTGCTCCAGATCGCTGCCCTGGATTTCCAGGCTTACCGGCCGTGCCCCTCCGCTCAGGGCGGCCGCGGTTATGCTTTCCACAGAGACCTCGATGCTTGCCAGCCCGGGAATTTTTTTCACTTCCCGGCGCAAGGCCTCGGCGATCTCAGCCGAGCTGCGGCTGCGCTTGTCCCGGTCCACCAGCTTGACGCCCACGTAGCCGATGTTGGGTCCCTGGTCGAAGCCCAGGGCAACCCCGTAGCCTTCCTTGTCTTCACCATCGTAAGCCTGGGTGTGGAGAATTTCCTCCGGTTTTACCACCTGGTATATCTTTTTGAGGATCAGTTCCACCATGGCGTCGGTCTGCTCGATGCGGGCCCCTTCCGGCAGCCGGAAACGGACCCTTACATCGCCGTGATCGACCTTTGGAAGAAACGAGGTGGTCAGAAAGGGCACCAAGGTCAACCCGCTCACAAAAATCACCGCCGCCAGCACCACCGTGGTTCGGCCGTGGTCCAGGGCCCATTGCAACAGGCGCTGATATCCATTTTCCAGGGCCACGAACCCCTTTTCCGAAATTTGGTAGAGGCGGCCCCAGGTACCGGCCGGAGCAGTCTCGCTGCCGCTTGCCCACTTGGACATCAGTACCGGAGTGAGCATCAGGGAGACCAAAAGAGAGGCCAGCAGGGTCACGCTGAGAACGAAGCCCAGGGGCCGGAAGATGATCCCGGGAAGACCGGTGAGAAACATCAGCGGAACGAAGATAACCACCGTTGTCAGGGTGGAGGCGGTGATGGCAAGGCCCATCTCCCCGGCTCCCTCGATGGCGGCCTTGATCACCCCTTGTCCCTGTTCCAGGTGGCGGACGATGTTTTCCAGTACCACGATGCCATTGTCCACCACCATGCCCGAAGCGATGGCCAGGGCCATCAGGGTAACCAGGTTGATGGTATAGCCGCAGGCAAATATGGCGATAAAGGCGATGATCAGAGATGCCGGAATGATCAGGGCGATGATAACAACCGTGCGCATGCGCCGCAAAAAGACGATATTGACCACCACGATCAGGACGATGCCCCACAGCAGGGAAGTGCGCAGGTTGCGCAGGGAATTCATGATGCTGTGGCTGTTGTCGGTGGTTATGTTGATCCTG
>JALVRI010000348.1 GCA_027031325.1 Desulfobacteraceae bacterium | reverse complement strand
ACTACGGCCTGAGCCACGTACTTTTCGGCATTTCGCTGGAAGTCGAGCCCGGTGAAATCGTTTGCCTGCTGGGCCGTAACGGGGCCGGCAAGAGCACCACCATGCGCAGCATCATCGGCCTGACACCCCCTGCCAGGGGTGAAATTGTTTTCAAGGGCATTACCTGCACCGGGATCAAGCCTTTTCGCATGGTCAGGATGGGAATGGGTTACGTCCCAGATGACCGCAGGGTTTTTGCGGACCTGACCGTGGCCGAAAATCTGGAGATAGCCTACCGCAGAACCCCCAACGGCCGCTGGAACGCCCAAAGGGTATTCGATATGTTTCCCGCCCTGGAGGGTATCGCCGGCCGCCGGGCAGGCTTTCTGAGCGGCGGCGAGCAGCAGATGCTCACCATCGCCCGCGCCCTGATGACCAACCCCGACTTCCTCCTGCTGGACGAACCCACCGAGGGCCTGGCACCGCTGATCGTAGCCGAGCTTGAAAAGCAGATCGCAGCCCTGCGCGACGCCGGGTTGACCGTCCTGCTGGCCGAGCAGAACCTGGAAGTCGCCTTACGCCTTTCCGACCGTTGCTACATAATCGACAACGGTAAAATCCGTTTCCATGGCACCGGTCCTGAAATCCGCTCCAATCCCGCTATCCTGGACAAATACCTCTGCCTCTGAGGTTCCCGCCAAGGCCGATGAGCTGTCCCACCCGGCAGGCGAGCTAAAGTCGGTCATGGCCATGTTAAGAGACAAGACCCGGGTTATGATGTCAGGGACTTGGCATACAGTTCGATGACGTGCTTAACCCTGACGCTGTCCCCGGCCCGGGAATGCAGGTCGCAAAGCTGGGTCATGCAGGCAGGACACGAGGTCGCAACCACATCCGCCCCGGAGGAGATAATGCTGTCGCGCTTGATCGCACCTATCCCTTTTGACACCTGGTAATACTTCAGGTTGAAGCTGCCCCCCATGCCGCAACAGGAGTCCGCCTTGTCCATCTCCACCAAACGGTACCCGGCAGCCCTGATCAAGGCCCGCGGCTCGCTAGCTATACCCAGGGACTTTTTCAGGTGACAGGGATCGTGGTAGGTCACCAGGGGTTCTGCCTGCGATCTTGCCGTCTTTGCGTAAGGTCTTGCCCCGACGCCAAGTATGGCCGTCAGAAACCGATTTATATCCATGGTTTTTGAAGCCAGGCGTTCATAGGCGGCGGCTCCTTCCTTGCTTTCGGAGGCCATCAGGGGCCAAAGCTTTGCTATGGTCCAGGTACAGGTGGCGCAAGCCGTGACCAGGAAATCCCATCTCCCCTTGTTGAACAATTCCAGGTTGTGGCCCGCCAGTCTCCTGAAGGTTTCCAGGTCGCCTGCCGCCAGGGCCGGAATTGCGCAGCAACCTTGCCCGCCGGGCATGAAAACACCAACTTTCAGCCTCTCCAGAACCGTGACAACGTCCCGGGCCGTATGGGGATACAACTTGTCCAGCAAGCAACCGACGAAAAAGGCCACTTTGTATCCGGTAGGCCCCGGGGGTGTATCGAGATTGGTGATCTGACGGTGAAACGGAGTCCGGGCGATGTTCTTGAAATGACGTCCGCCAAGCAGGGATGATCCCAGGCGCGGACAGGAAGTGTCAAGGAGACTGCTAGCCGGCCGGGTGAAAATCCTTTGCAACCTCGGGGCCCATTCAAAGAGCCGGTCCATCAACTCCGGACGGGCCAGCATCGTTTGCAAGATCAACCTTTGGGCCCGGTTGAGGCCGGCAAAACCGGCCAGAACGGCCCGTGCCTTGATGAAAATCTCCAGCACCGAAACCCCGCTGGGGCAATTGGCCTGGCAACCTCCACAAAGCAGGCAGCGGTCAAGCCGCCTGGAAACCCCTTCAGAGTCATGGAAAAGCTGCCTGCATAAACCTTCCAGCAGGGCCAGCTTGCCACGGGCCACGTCCGCTTCCAACCCGGTCTGGCGGTACAACGGGCAAACGGCCTGGCACGTTCCGCAACGCATGCACACCACCAGCTGATCTTCCAGCTCGCGCATCATTCTTGCCAGGGCCCGCATCTCAGCCATCATCTTTTCCTCCGGTGACCTTGCCGGGATCGAGGATATTTTTTGAATCCAGGGCGCGTTTCCAAAGCTGCCGGTATTAATGTACCTTGATATATACGAGGGGTGACCGCCAAGTCCACACCCAAAATCAAAGTGCCGTGAACTGCTGGAAATGCATACGGCCATTTTGATTGTAATGTTTACGAACCCAAATCCATCTGCCATAATAATGGAGCGGGCCACAACGACTTGCCGGCTTGCATACCAGCGACCCTTTTTGAAATGAACGCCGTTTCCCGGGAAAGGTAGGATCGATGGAATCATCATCCCCCCTCAACTCCGAACTTGTCCGGCGGTTCAGCAAGGCCGCCAGGGCAGTCTCTGCGGTCGTTGACCATACCTCGAGCCTGGAAAAGGCCCTCCAACACGCTGTTGAAACCTGCGCCAACGGGAAGGCGCGTCCCGCGGCAGACTCCGGTGGCGCACCTGCCCTCCAAAAAACCCTGGCGGCTCCCGGCCTTGACCTCCAGCTTGAAAACAAACTGAAAGATCTTTGCCACCATGCCGGAATTCAACTTGTAACCAGCGGACTGCGGGGCTTTTCAGAGGGAATCGACCTGGGATTTACAATCGCCGACCTGGCCATTGCCGAGACAGGTACCCTGATTTTGGATGCCACCGACGAGGACCTGCGCCTGGCTACCATGATTTGCCGGACCCACATGGCCGCGGTTCCCATCTCGCGGATAGCACCTGCTGTAACGGACGTTGAAGCCGAGCTTGCCGGCATGCTCGAACGCCGGCCCGGATACTTGACCTTCGTAACCGGGGCCAGCCGGACGGCGGACATCGAAAGGGTGCTGGCCCTGGGGGTACACGGCCCCCTGGAACTTCACATCCTGCTCGTTTCAAATGCAGGGCAAAACATGGCAAACAACAACCAGAGGCCTTAATCCGATGCAAGAAACCGGGAATATGAGACAGTACCGCCGCCAGGTCCGCCGAGCCCTGGAAAACCGATTCCTGGCCAAGGCAATGGACAACTTCGCCGTGGCCTACCGGGCAAGCCGGGCCAAAGCTTTCAAGGGTATGGATGTTGACGAACTGGTTGCCGAAGTGACCGCCATCAAGGACAAGGCCCTGGAAGACATGGAGCGACTCTACGGTCTTTTCCGCCAACAGGCAACTGCTGCCGGAGCCCAGGTCCATCTGGCGACAGATGCCGACCAGGCCAACCGGATCATAGCCGACATTGCGGCTGCCAACGGGGTGCAGCGGATAATCAAGTCCAAGTCCATGACCGCCGAAGAAACCCTGCTCAACCACAGCCTGGAAGCGGCCGGCCTCCAGGTTACCGAGACCGACCTGGGCGAATGGATCATCCAGCTTCGGCGCGAGGGACCTTCCCACATGGTTATGCCGGCCATCCACCTTTCCCGCTACCAGGTGGGAGATCTTTTCAGCAAGGTTACCGGTACTGTCCAGGATGCCGAAGACATCGACCGCCTGGTAAAGGTGGCCCGGGATAGCTTGCGACAAGCCTTTTTCGAAGCCGATATGGGAATTTCAGGTGCCAATTTCGCACTTGCGGCCACCGGTACTCTCGGGCTGGTGACAAACGAGGGCAACGCCCGGCTGGTAACCACCCTGCCCCCGGTTCACGTCGCCCTGGTCGGCCTGGACAAGCTTCTGCCTGACCTCCACGCGGCCTTGACCATCAACCAGGTACTGCCCCGCAACGCCACCGGACAGGCCATAACTTCCTATGTCACATGGATAACCGGTCCTACTCCGGCCGGTGGACAGACAACCGCCCCAAGGCAGTTACACATCGTCTTCCTTGACAACGGACGCCGCAAAATGGCAGCCGATCCACTCTGGCGTCAGGTATTGCGTTGTGTGCGTTGCGGGGCCTGCGCCAATGTCTGCCCGGTCTACCGGATGGTGGGGGGACACAGCTTCGGCCATATCTACATAGGTGCCATCGGCCTGATCAACACCTTCTTTTTTCACGGCCCTGACAAGGCGCGCAACCTTGTCCAGAACTGCCTCAACTGCGGGGCCTGCAAGCAGGTCTGCGCCGCCGGAATCGACCTGCCCCACCTTATCCAGCAAGTACGCCATAAGATAACACGCCGGCAGTCCACTGGTTTACCCCTCAAATTGCTGGGCCAAGTGATGACAAACCGCAAACTTTTCCATGGGATTCTGCGGACCGCCGGCCGTGTCCAAAAACCGGCCGTCGCAAAAGGGCCCTACCTGCGCCACTTGCCGATGTTCTTTTCACCCCGGCATAGGTTCAGGCGATTGCCGCCTTTGGCCGACATACCCTTCCGCGATCTGTGGCCCAGGATTCAACCCCGGCTCAAGCGGATTTCGATCAGGGCCGCCCTGTTCGCCGGCTGCCTACAGGACTTCGTCTATCCGGAGCAACTGGAGGCAGGTGTAAGATTTCTGGCCTCCCAGGATGTGAAATTGTCTTTTCCAAGCGCCCAAACATGCTGTGGATTACCCCTTGCCATGCTGGGCCAGAACGAGGCAGCCCTGTCAGTGGCCCGCAAAAACATAGCCGCCTTTGAAAATACAAGCGGCAAAATCATTACCCTCTGCGCTTCCTGCGCCAATCAATTAAAAAATTCCTACCCGGCGATAATGGCCGGACAAGGCCGGTGGGCAAAACGAGCCGCGGCATTCGCCGCCCGGATCGTCCCTTTTTCGGTTTTCGTCA
>JALVRI010000347.1 GCA_027031325.1 Desulfobacteraceae bacterium | reverse complement strand
GCATATCCAGCGCAAGGCCGGAAAGACAGGAACCAAGTAAACTTTGAGCTGAAATATAAATTAAAGAACGAGGATCTAAGATGGGTTCGACTAATCCGACATATTTGGCCCGGATCAAACGCAAGGCACGCATAAGGAAAAAGATTATCGGAAATAGTGATAGACCGCGATTGAGCGTTTTTCGCAGTGCCAAGCATATCTATGCCCAGGTGATAGACGATGAAAACGGCAAAACACTGGTATCTGCATCTACGGTCGAGAAGGAGGTCCGTTCACAGCCCAAGTTCGAGAACAAGGTTGCCGCGGCCGCCTTTGTCGGCAAGCTTGTCGGAGAGCGTGCCCTTGAAAAGGGCATCAAGAAAGTGGTTTTCGATCGAAACGGGTTTCTCTATCATGGAAGGGTCAAGGCCGTTTCAGACGGCGCACGGGAAGCCGGGTTGGAATTTTAAGGTAATATAAGTGGTTACAAAGGAGGCGATCCCTTGTTCAAGACAAATCAAGAGGAAAACCAGCTAATCGACAAGGTGGTTCATATCAGCCGGGTTGCCAAGGTGGTCAAGGGCGGTCGACGCTTCAGTTTCAGTGCCATTGTAGTGGTTGGTGATGGAGAGGGGCAAGTCGGCTTTGGATTGGGCAAAGCTGGTGAAGTACCCGAAGCGATTCGTAAAGGTGTAGAAAAAGCACGTAAAAACATGATTCAGGTACCCCTCCTGGAAGGCACAATTCCTTTCCAGGTTATCGGAAAATTCGGTGCAGGGCGGGTTTTGCTGAAGCCGGCTTCCGAAGGTACCGGAGTCATCGCCGGTGGGGCGGTGCGGGCCGTTCTGGAAGCGGTAGGGGTTCAAAATATACTCACAAAGTGCATGGGAACCAATAATCCGCACAACGTGGTCAAGGCAACCATTGATGGATTGCAACAATTGCAAAGCGTGGAAACTGTTGCCCGGCGGCGCGGTAAGCGGGTTGAAGAACTTCAGTAAGGATGGATCGATGGCAGAAAAAATAAACGTCACCCTGGTTCGTAGCATGATCGGAAGGCCTGAAAAGCACCGCAGAGTGCTCAAAGGCATGGGGCTGACCAAATTGAACAAGACCGTGCAACTTGAAGATACGCCAGCTATCCGCGGAATGATTGACAAGGTTTCGCATCTGGTCAAAGCAGAGGAGATCAATGATGAGGCTTCATGAACTCTCACCTGCGAAGGGGGCGCGTAAGGCCAGAAAGAGGGTCGGGCGCGGTGTCGGCTCAGGCTGGGGGAAGACCGCCGGCCGAGGTACCAAGGGCCACAACAGCAGATCCGGTGGAGGTGTCCGCCCAGGTTATGAGGGCGGCCAGATGCCGATTCACCGCAGGCTGCCCAAGCGTGGGTTCACCAATATATTCAAGAAGAATTTCGCTATTGTAAACATAACCGAATTGAATCGCTTCGATGCCGGTTCAGTGGTTGATGAAGGTGCGCTCGTTCGGGCGGGCCTGGTCAAGGGGCGTCGTGACGGGATCAAATTGCTCGGTAAAGGTGAGTTGCAGCATGCTTTGACGGTAAAAGTCGACGCTGCCAGTAAAAGTGCAAAGGCAAAGGTTGAAGCCGCCGGTGGCACAATTGAGGTGAGCTGATTATGGTTAGCAGTGGTTTCGGCAACATATTCAAGATCCCCGAGCTGAAGCGTAGAATACTCTATACAGCAGGATTGCTGGCGGTTTGCAGAGTCGGTGTGCATGTGCCGACACCGGGGATCGACACGGTTGCCCTGGCATCCTTCTTTGACAAGGTCGAGGGCACAATTTTCGGTGTTTTCAACATGTTCTCTGGTGGCGCCTTACGCCAGATGTCGGTTTTTGCCCTCGGTATAATGCCTTACATCAGTGCCTCGATTATACTCCAGCTCCTGACGGTGGTGATTCCCCATCTTGAACAGCTTCAAAAAGAAGGCGAGCAGGGCCGGAAAAAGATCACCCAGTATACCCGCTACGGAACGATCCTGCTAAGTATCATTCAGGGGTTGGGAATTGCGGTCGGGTTGGAAAGGATGAGTTCACCATCCGGAGCACCCATTGTCATGGTTCCGGGATGGGGTTTCCGCTTGATGACCGTATTGACATTTACCGCCGGAACCGCTTTCATCATGTGGCTTGGTGAACAGATCACCGAACGAGGTATCGGAAACGGTATCTCATTGATTATCTTTGCCGGAATAGTCGCCCGGATGCCCGCAGCCGTAGGCAATACCTTTCGGCTCCTGTCTACCGGAGAGATGAATGTTTTTGCAATTGTCATCCTGACGGTTTTGATGATTGCGGTAGTGGCTTTCATAATCTACGTTGAACAAGCCCAGCGCCGTATTCCGGTCCAGTACGCCAAACGGATCGTAGGAAGACGGATGTACGGTGGGAGAAGTACCCACCTGCCGTTGAAAATAAACACCTCTGGTGTCATTCCACCCATATTTGCGTCCTCGATCATCATGTTTCCGACAACAATCGTAACTTTCGTGGACGTTCCATGGATCCAGAATATCGCCGGCATGCTTCACCCGGGCAATTGGATTTATGAAACCCTTTTTGTCGGTTTCATCTTTTTCTTTTGCTATTTTTATACTGCCGTTACTTTCAACCCGGTAGATGTCGCCGACAATATGAAGAAAAACGGCGGCTATATACCCGGTATTCGGCCCGGTAAGCGGACCGCCGATTATATCGACAGGGTCCTTACGAGGATAACATTGGGCGGCGCGATTTACGTCTCGGCCGTTTGCGTGTTGCCCTCGATCCTAATTGCTAAATTCCATGTGCCTTTTTATTTTGGAGGCACAGCCTTGCTGATCGTTGTCGGAGTGGCCATTGACACCATTGCTCAGATTGAATCCCATATGCTGACCAGACACTACGAGGGATTTCTCAAGCAAGGTGGGTTCCGTAGCCGGACGCGATGATCAACAAAAGTCGCTCATTGAGAAGGGGGAGTCATGGCGAAAGAAGAAGCCATCAAAGTCGAAGGTACGGTTCTTGAAACCTTGCCCAATGCCATGTTCAAAGTTGAGCTTGAAAATGGACACCAAGTTTTGGCTCATATCAGCGGTAAGATGAGGATGCATTTCATCAAGATTTTACCGGGTGACAAGGTTACGGTGGAACTTTCACCTTACGATTTGACACGTGGTCGAATCACATACCGATCGAAGTAGACGATGGCGGACAGGAAGAAACAGGAAGCCTGCGCCTAAGGGGATGAATTAAGGAGCTGAAAAAATGAAGGTCAGAGCGTCTGTAAAAAAAATTTGCAGCAAGTGCAAGATAGTGCGCCGCAAGGGCGTAGTAAGGGTTATATGCGAGAACAAGAGGCACAAACAACGGCAAGGCTAATTTGTCCCATTTTGGATTAGAGGAGGAAAAGCATTGGCACGTATTGCTGGCGTTGACTTACCAAGACGCAAAAGAATCGAGATCGGCCTGACCTATATTTACGGTATCGGGCGGACGACCTCTAATAAGATATTGCAAAAACTGAATATAGACCCTAATACCTTGACTGATGATTTGACCGACGCTCAAATCAACAGCATCCGCAAGATTATCGACAGTCAGTACAAGGTTGAAGGTGAGCTGCGCACCGAAGTGTCCATGAATATAAAGCGCCTGATGGACCTGGGTTGCTACCGGGGATTGAGGCACCGCAGGGGGCTGCCGGTCCGCGGCCAACGAACGAGCACTAATGCCCGGACGCGTAAAGGTCCCAAACGGGCTGCAGTAAAGAAAAAAGGCGCCGCCAAGAAAAAGTAACCTAAAATTACAGGAACATATATCATGCCACGCAGAACTCGTACGAAGAAAAAAGAAAAGAAGAATATTGCCAACGGCATTGTTCATATTCAATCCACCTTCAACAACACGATAGTTACGATAACGGATACGGCCGGAAACACGGTCGCCTGGTCTAGTGCCGGTGTTCAAGGATTCAAGGGATCTCGCAAGAGCACCCCTTTTGCCGCTCAGCTTACGGCTGAAGACGCTGCCAAGAAGGCCATGGAGCACGGAATGCGTAACGTCGAGGTATATGTTAAGGGGCCGGGTGCCGGGCGTGAGTCGGCCCTGCGGGCGTTGCAGGCTGCCGGCTTCAATATTACGGCCATCAGGGACGTAACACCTATTCCCCACAATGGTTGCAGGCCCCCCAAAAGGCGGCGTGTCTAGGCGCGGCGTGGCTGCAAGCCAAATTATGGTAGAGGCAAGATCGAAAGGTGGTACTTGATCTGATCCTGTCAATCAGGCTGGAGGCTTAAAAGAGTCCCGCTCTAAAGGAGGAAACTTTGGCACGTTATAGAGGTTCGGTTTGTAGAATATGCCGAAGAGAAAACATGAAATTGTTTTTGAAGGGAGACCGGTGCTATTCAGACAAGTGTGCATTCGACCGTAGAGGATACGCGCCGGGAGAGCAAGGCCAGAAAAGAAGGGGTAAACCTTCAGATTACGGAATTCAGCTGCGCGAGAAACAAAAGGTGAAAAGAATGTACGGGCTCTCTGAAAAGCAGTTCAAGTTATTTTTCCAGAGAGCAGACCGGCAGCAGGGTATTACCGGTACAAACCTGCTGGTTTTGCTGGAAAGGAGACTTGACAACATTGTTTACAGGCTGGGTTTTGCAAATTCACGCAATCAGGGACGCCACTTCGTACTTCACAAGCATTTTCTGGTAAATGGCAAGAGCGTCAATATTCCATCTTACCTCGTAAAGGTGGGTGATGAAATAGAGGTAAGGGAGAAGAGCAAAA
>JALVRI010000346.1 GCA_027031325.1 Desulfobacteraceae bacterium | reverse complement strand
CAGCATGATCGACCGTCGCTATCGGGTCCCGCCTCTGTCCGTTGGTTGAAGCCGATAAAAAATCTTTACCCACGTCTACAAGGGGCAGGGATTTTTGCTGCCTTGTTGACAGGCTGCAGCCATATCAGCAGGCTGTTGCAAAACTATTACGCTTGGCCCTAGGGCGTTAAAATCCTGCTCAAAATGCTCATTTATTACCAATACGCTTTTTGGTCGGATTTTGGCTTGCCTGACCTGCGCTCATGACGTTTTTCAACAGCCTGCTAGGGCCTGTTCAAGCTCCCTTTCAACCCGGATTATGCACTTCAAATGCCTTTGCCTGCCCTCGGCCTCGCATCTTGGCCAAACTCGCCAGCTGCAAAACCCGGGTTCAACCCAATCAACCTTTTCAAGTCGGCGGCATGCCGGTTTTCCTGCCGACGGGAGGCGAAGCAGCGCCCAGCCTGTTCTTCTGCGTTGACACGGACCAGGGCGCCCGGGCTTTGTATAAATGGAGTAACCGCCGCCACCCTTTTTTGCTTGCGGATGGAAGCGGTTGAAGATATGTGGTAAGGTTACGCAAAATAACCGTTTGGGAACTGCGGGGTTTTGCCGGCGCAACCACGGCCGGAAAGCCGAGCGGGCGACGAGGTGATCATGAACGCAAATGCAAAACAGGTAGCAATCGGATCCGACCATGCCGCTTTCCGCCTCAAGCAGATCGTCAAGGACTGGTTGATCGCAAATGGATGGCAGGTAGAAGACGTGGGGACTTATGATGAGCGGTCCGTCGATTATCCTGATTTCGGGATGAAAGTCGCCGGCCTGGTTTCAAGGGGGGTCTTTCCGAAAGGGATTCTGCTCTGCGGCACCGGCCTGGGAATGTCCATGGTGGCCAACCGGTTCGAGCACGTGCGGGCCGCCCTTTGTCATGATCTTTTTGCGGCCCTCATGAGCCGCCGGCACAATGATGCCAATATCCTTGTGCTGGGGGGCAGGGTAGTGGGAGACGTTTTGGCCCTGGAGATCGTGCGGACATGGCTTGAAACAGGTTTCGAAGGGGGGCGTCACCAGGCCCGGCTGGATAAATTCGATTGCATTTCAAGAGGGGAAGATGGCAAGTCTAGCACCGTTGAGCAAGGTTGATCCCGAAATAGCCCGGGCCATCGAGTCTGAAAGACAGCGCCAGGCAGAACACCTGGAGTTGATTGCTTCTGAAAATATCGCCAGCCGGGCGGTCATGGAGGTCCAGGGCAGTGTCCTTACCAACAAGTATGCCGAAGGTTATCCTGACAAACGCTATTACGGCGGATGCAGCTACGTGGACAGGGCCGAAAAGCTGGCCATTGAAAGGGCCAGAGCCCTGTTTGGAGCAGAGTATGTCAATGTCCAGCCTCACTCCGGCTCCCAGGCCAACATGGCGGGCTATTTTGCTTTGTTGCAAACCGGTGATACCGTCCTGGCCATGGAACTTTGCCACGGCGGGCACCTGACCCATGGGGCCAGGGTCAGTTTTTCCGGCCGGCTCTACAACTTTGTGCATTACGGGGTCGACCGCCACACGGGGCGGATAGATTACGATCAGGTGGAACAATTGGCCCGCAGGCACCGGCCCAGGATGATTGTCGCCGGCGCCAGTGCCTATCCGCGGACAATCGATTTCGAGGCTTTTGCCACAATCGCCCGGGCCGTGGATGCTTACCTGATGGTGGACATGGCTCATATCGCCGGTCTGGTGGCCGTCGGCCTCCACCCGTCCCCGCTGCCGGTGGCCCATGTGGTCACTTCCACCACCCACAAGACCTTGCGGGGACCCCGCGGAGGGCTCTTGATGGCCCAAAAAGAGCTGGCCGCCAAGATGGACAGTGTCGTCTTTCCTGGAATTCAGGGCGGGCCCCTGATGCACGTGGTTGCCGCCAAGGCCGTGGCATTCAAGGAGGCCGAGAGCGATGCTTTCAGGCGCTACCAGCAGCAGGTCGTGGAAAATGCCCAAACCCTGGCGACCACATTGCTGGAGCAAGGTTTCGGCCTGGTATCGGGAGGAACCGACAATCACCTGCTCCTGGTGGATCTGTCTGACGGCGAGATCACCGGCAAAGAAGCCGAGGATGCCCTGGGACGGGCGGGGATAACCGTCAACAAGAATGCCATTCCCTATGACAAGCGCGGCCCGGCTGTGACCAGCGGCATCCGCTTGGGTACCCCCTTTCTGACATCACGCGGGATGGGAAGTGAGCAGATGCGCCTGATTGGAACCATGATCGGCCGCGTTCTCAACAATCCGGACGACGAGAAGATCCGGGCCGATGTCAGGGGGCAGGTCCTTGAGTTGTGCCGGCAGTTCCCACTCTATTCAGAGACCTACTCCGGCTGAAGCGAAAGGAAGAGCCAATGAGATTCGACAAGCGTGCCCGGCCTTCCTGGGACAGTTATTTCATGGATATTGCCAACCTGGTTGCCCGTAGATCGACCTGCCTGCGGCGGGCGGTGGGAGCCGTCCTGGTCAAGGACCGCCGGATCCTGGCAACAGGTTACAACGGGGCTCCAAGCGGGGTTCGTCACTGTGCCGAAACCGGCTGTCTGAGGGAAAAACTGAAGGTGCCCTCAGGCCAGCGCCACGAGTTGTGCCGCGGTATTCACGCCGAGCAGAACGCCATCATCCAGGCCGCCTTTCACGGGGTATCCATCAGGGGAGCCGATCTTTACTGCACCAACCAGCCCTGTTCCATTTGCGCCAGGATGATAATCAATGCCGGTATCAAGGCCATCTATTACCAGGATGGATACCAGGACGAGCTGGCCCGGGAAATGCTGGCCGAAGCCCATATCAGCGTTCAACATCTTGATCCCAGCCAAATGCCGGAGGTGTGTTCATGAAATGTCCGTTTTGCGGGGAATTAGACAACAGGGTAATCGACTCCAGGGTCAGCAAGGATGGCATGGCCATCAGGCGCAGGCGCGAATGTCTGGTATGTACCCGTCGTTTCACCACTTACGAGCATATTGAAGAAATTCCCATCATGATTATCAAGAAAGATGGGCGCCGGGAAGAATTCAGCCGGGACAAGGTCAGGGTCGGCATTTTGAAGGCCTGCGAGAAACTGGATATAAGCATGAACCTGATCGAGGCTTTTATAGACGATCTGGAACGGGACTTGCGTGAGACCGGCGAAAAGGAGATTCCGTCCCATCAGATCGGTGAAAAGGTGATGGCGAAACTGCACGAGTTGAATGATATCGCCTATGTTCGCTTCGCTTCGGTATATCGCGAATTCAAGGACGTAAACGACTTTTTGTCGGAACTGAAGAGCCTGTTGAGCAACAAATGAGGGATGATACCCGCTACATGCGCCTGGCCCTGGAACTGGCCGCCAGGGGAACAGGCTATACTTCCCCCAATCCCATGGTGGGAGCTGTGCTGGTAAAAGATGGCCGCATCGTCGGCCGGGGCTACCACCGCAAAGTGGGAGGTCCCCACGCCGAAGTCGAGGCCATCAGGGATGCAGGACCGGAGGCCAGGGGCGCCACCATGTACGTTACCCTGGAGCCGTGCAACCATCATGGACGCACCCCCCCTTGCAGCGAAGCGGTCCTGGCGGCAGGTATATCCAGGGTCGTGGTGGCCATGGAGGACCCCAACCCCCATGTCACCGGGGGTGGTCTCCGCCGCTTGCAGGACAGCGGAATCGAGGTGGTATGCGGAGTTTGCCGGGAAGAGGCCCGGCGACTGAATGAAGCCTTCATCAAGTACGTCCGGACCGGCCTGCCCTGGGTGGTGCTCAAAAGCGCCATGACCCTGGACGGCAGGATCGCCACCGCCAGCGGGGACGCCCGCTGGGTAACCGGCGCCGGGGCCAGGGCCCTGGTTCATCGCCTGCGGCACGGGACGGATGCCATCCTTGTGGGTATCGGAACGGTGCAGGCCGATGATCCGAGCCTTACGACCCGCCTGGAAGAAGGCAAGGGCCGGGATCCGATCCGGATTATCCTGGATAGCGGGCTGAAAATCGATCCGGATGCCAGGGTCCTGCATCTGGACTCGGATGCTCCCACCTGGATCGTCTGCGGGCCCGGGGCCGACCAAGAGAAAATGAAAAGACTGAGCCGGACAGGGGCCCGCTGCCTGGCCGTTGACCTGGATCGAGGACGGGTGGACCTGAAGGTTCTTTTACGCCGCCTGGGCTCCGAGCAGGTTACCAGCTTGCTGGTGGAAGGCGGTGCCACCGTCAGCGGAAGTTTCCTGGCTTCGGGGCTGGTGGACAAGGTAATGTTTTTTTATGCCCCCAAGATTCTGGGGGGCGATGACGGGGTGCCCGTGTGCCGCGGGCGGGGTCCTGACAAGATGAATGATTGCCTGCCGGTGCGCAATCTCCGCCTCAGTCAGGTGGGAGATGACATCCTGGTGGAAGGCTACCTTCCGGCTGCGGAGATTTGAACATGTTTACCGGAATCATCGAGGGCCAGGGATCGATAATTTCCATCGCCAGAAGCGGTCCGGCGGCACGCCTGGAAATCGAGGCCGGGTTTGACCTCAGCCGGACCGGCATCGGCGACAGCATTGCGGTCAACGGGGCCTGCTTGACGGCAGTCTCCCTGGATGGCAGGCGTTTTACGGTCGACGTGTCTCCGGAAACGGCCCGGCGAACCACCCTGGCCGGCCTGCGCCCGGGGGACAAGGTCAACCTGGAACGGGCTCTGCGCCTTTCCGATCGCCTCGACGGGCACCTTGTCACCGGCCATGTGGACGGAATCGGGACCCTGGTGGAAAAAAGGACTCAGGCCAATGCCGTAATCTGCAGGTTCAGGGTTGGGGCCGGGCTTGCCCGCTACATGATCGTCAAGGGGTCGGTGGCGGTGGACGGTATCAGCCTTACCATTAACGCTTGCGACAGCGGCGGTTTCCAGGTAAGCATCATTCCTCATACCGCCCGGATTACCACCATCGGCCAAAAGCAGGTGGGCGATGCGGTCAACATCGAAACCGACATTATCGGCAAGTATGTCGAAAAATTCACCGCCGCCGGCCGGGCCGCAAGCGGCGGCAATAAGGGGACCATCGACCTCAACTTGCTGGCGCAAAAGGGTTTTCTGACCTAGGCGGGCGTGGGTTACAGGCTGAATGGATCGCGGCTCAAAGGTCGCGCCGATAAATATATCTACTCAAGGAGCATGTTTGCAAGATGCCGCGTATAACCATAGAGCAAGCCATCGAGGATATCCGTAACGGCAAGATGGTTATTCTGGTGGATGACGAGGACCGGGAAAACGAGGGCGACCTGACCATGGCCGCCGAGAAAGTCACCCCGGAAGCGATCAATTTCATGGCAAAGTACGGGCGCGGACTGATATGCCTTTCTCTGACCGGGGAAAAATGCGACCAGTTGGACCTTCCCCTGATGGTGGACCACAATACTTCAGCCTTCCAGACCGGTTTTACCGTGTCCATCGAGGCCAAGGAAGGTGTCACCACCGGGATTTCGGCCGCCGACCGGGCCACGACCATCCTGACGGCCGTGGCCGACGATGCCAAGCCGGAAGATTTGGTAAGGCCGGGACACGTCTTTCCCCTGCGGGCCAGGGACGGCGGAGTCATGGTGCGGGTCGGCCAGACCGAGGGATCGGTGGACCTGGCGCGGCTGGCCGGGTTGAAGCCGGCCGGTGTCATTTGCGAGATCATGGACGAAGACGGAACCATGGCGCGGATGCCCGCCCTGGAAAAATTCAGCGAGAGACACGGTATCGGGATTTGCACCGTGGCCGATCTGGTTGCCTACCGCATGCGGACCGAGTCATTCGTCAAGCGGGCTGCCGAGACGGTGATACCTACCCACTACGGTGGAGAATTCGCCGTGATTGCCTTTGAGAACCGGATCGACAAGTTGCTCCACATCGCCCTGGTCAAGGGTGAAATAGACCCGGACGAACCTGTCCTGGTACGGGTCCATTCCGAGTGCATGACCGGCGACATTTTCGGCTCCATGCGTTGTGATTGTGGAGATCAGCTTCACCGGGCCATGGCGATGATCGAAAAAGAGGGCGTGGGGGTGATTCTCTACCTGCGCCAGGAAGGGCGCGGAATAGGCCTGGTCAACAAGCTGAAGGCATACGAATTGCAGCGCAAACACGGCCTGGACACGGTGGAAGCCAACCTGAAGCTGGGATTCAAGGAAGACATGCGCGACTATGGTGTAGGTGCCCAGATCCTGCGCGATCTGGGGGTACGCAAGATGCGCCTGCTGACCAACAATCCCAAGAAGATGATCGGCCTGGAAGGATACGGCCTGAGTATCGTTGAGCAGATTCCTATCGAAGTGCCGCCCAACGAGCACAACAAGTGCTACTTGGAATGCAAGAAACTCAAGATGGGACACCTGCTGCACCTGGCCGAAAAACAATCCTGAAAGCCGGTGGCAGGCTTTCAGATCAACCCAGGACTCAACTCCCAGGCTTACCAGGATGGGGGGACTGCTTTGACGGAGGTGGATATATGCCCAATATGATCGAAGCCGGTTTGATAGCCGAAGGCAAGAAATTCGCCATCATAGTCAGCCGCTTCAACGACTTCATTACCGCCAAGCTGACCGAAGGCGCCCTGGATGCACTGTTGCGCAGCGGGGCCGCCGATGGCGATATCGATATCATCAAGGTGCCGGGAGCCTTTGAAATACCCCTGGCGGCCAAAAAAGTCGCTTCCCGTGGCAAACACGATGCAGTCATCTGCCTGGGGGCGGTGATCAGGGGGGCGACGCCCCATTTCGATTACGTCAGTGCCGAAGTTTCCAAGGGAGTTGCCCAGGTGGGCCTGGAAGCCGGTGTTCCGGTCATCTTCGGTGTGATAACCACCGATACCATCGAGCAGGCCATCGAGCGGGCCGGGACCAAGGCCGGCAACAAGGGCTGGAGCGCAGCCGTGGCGGCGGTTGAAATGGCCAACCTCATGCAGAAGGTGGAAAAGTTTTGACCATGGGACGCAGGCGTCAGGCAAGGGAAGCCGCCATGCAGGCCCTTTATGCCATTGACATGAGCCGCCTCAATCCCGACGAGGCTTTTGCCAGGCATCGCCGTAATTTTCCGCCCCCCAAGGCGGCCAGGGATTTTTACTATTCCTTGGTGCAAGGTGTCCTGGACGAGCGTGAGAGGCTGGACCGGGTGATCGAGCTGCATTCCAGCAATTGGAAGGTAAACCGGATGGCGTGTGTCGATCGCAACGTACTGCGCATGGCGGTGTATGAAATGCTCTTTTGCCCTGACATTCCCCTCAAGGTATCCATCAACGAGGCCGTGGACATCGGTAAGAAATTCGGAACCGAAGAATCGGGTGCCTTCATCAACGGCATCCTGGATGCAATCCGCAAGGCAATGGAACAAAACCGGTTGCCCGAGGCCGGGACGTTTCGAAAAAGCGCGCCTGAGCCCGGCAGTCGACAACAAAACGATTCAGGAGGTTGATTTGATCATCAAATCCATGACGGTGGGACCGATTATGGCCAACTGCTATATCGTTGGATGCGGGCAAACCCGCCAGGCGGCGGTAATCGATCCCGGCGACGAGGCGGACAAGATCCTGATGGCCCTGGCCAAAGACGGGCTGACAGCCAGGGCCATAATCGATACCCACGGCCACTTCGATCATGTGGGAGCCAACAAGCGGGTCAAGGAGGTCACCGGTGCCGAGCTGATGATTCACCGCCTTGATGCTCCCATGCTGGAAAGGTTGGCAGACAGTGGCGCAGCCTGGGGGTTCAAGGTGGAAAATTCGCCTGCCCCGGACAGGCTGCTGGAAGATGGGGACCAGATCGAAGTGGGTAATCTTGTCTTCAAGGTGATCCATACTCCGGGCCATACTCCGGGAGGGATTTCCCTCCTGGTCGAAGACGCGGTGTTCGTCGGTGACACCCTTTTTGCAGGTTCCATCGGCCGGACCGATTTCCCGGGCGGCGATTACGACACCCTGATTTCCGCGATCCGGGAAAAACTGTTCGTGCTGGACGACGAGGTGGTGGTCTATCCGGGCCACATGGGAACAACGACCATCGGCCGGGAAAAACGCTCTAACCCCTTTTGCGCTGTGGGTTGACAGATGGACAGGATTGTCGCCTCCAGACGTGTCAGCCGCAGGATCAGGCTCGGCAACCTGTTTGTCGGAGGCGGGGCACCGATTACGGTCCAATCCATGACCAACACCGCCACGGCCGACGTGGAAGCCACCGTAAGGCAGATCAAGCGCCTGGAAGACGCCGGTTGCGAGATTGTCCGGGTGGCCGTGGTGGATCGCAAAGCGGCCCGGGCCATAACCAGGATCAAGGCGGCCATCGGAATACCCCTGGTGGCCGATATTCATTTCGACTACCGTCTGGCCCTGGCCGCGGCCGAGGCCGGAGCCGACGGCCTGCGGATAAATCCCGGCAATATCGGCGGAGCAACCAAGGTGGCCAGGGTGGTCGACTGTGCCCGTTCCCACGGCCTGCCCATCAGGATCGGAGTCAATGCCGGTTCCCTGGACAAGGATTTGCTGGAACGTTACGGGGGGGCCACGGCCGAGGCCATGGTGGAAAGTGCCTTGCGGCAGGTGGCGATGCTGGAATCCCTTGGTTTCGATCAGGTCAAGATATCTCTCAAGGCCTCGGACGTGGGACGCACGGTCAAGGCCTACCGTTTGCTGGCAGGCAGGACTGATTGCCCGTTGCACCTGGGGGTTACCGAAGCCGGAGGGCTGCTGCCCGGTACGGTGAAATCGGCCCTGGGCATCGGCATGTTGCTTGCCGAGGGAATCGGAGACACCCTGCGGGTTTCGCTGACCCGCGATCCGGTGGAGGAGGTACGGGTCGGGTTCGAGATTCTCAGGGCCCTTGGAATACGACGATGCGGCCCGGAGATAATTTCGTGTCCCACATGCGGGCGCTGCGAGATCGATCTGTTCGGGCTTCTTGAAAAGATTGAAAAAGGTCTCCTGACCTGCCGGGCACCCATCAAGGTGGCGGTCATGGGTTGCGTGGTCAACGGGCCGGGTGAGGCCCGCGAAGCCGACGTGGGAGTGGCCGGCGGCCGGGGCCTGGGAATATTGTTTGCAAAGGGCAGGATGCTGGGCAAGGTCGCCGAGGAAAACCTGGTGTCGGCCCTCTTGCAGGAAGTCGATCGCTGGGTAGAACAATATCAAGTCAAGCCGGATAGAGGAGAAAATGGCCAAAGCACGGAACGCAATTTCACCCGGAAGAAATGAAGACTATCCCGAATGGTATCAACAGGTGGTCAAGGCCTCCGGCCTGGCCGAACGTTCCCCGGTCAGGGGATGCATGGTTATCAAGCCCTGGGGTTTTGCCCTCTGGGAGAACATCCAGCGTGAGCTGGATTCGATGTTCAAGGCCACCGGGGTCAAAAACGCCTACTTTCCGCTGTTCATTCCCCTGAGTTTTCTGGAAAAAGAGGCCGAGCACGTTGAGGGTTTCGCCAAGGAATGCGCGGTGGTCACCCACCACCGGTTGGAGAAGGGACCCGCCGGCGGCCTGGTCCCCGGTGGTCCTCTGACAGAACCGCTGGTTGTTCGGCCCACCTCCGAAACCATTATCGGCGAGTCCTTTTCCAGGTGGGTTCGCAGTTACCGTGACTTGCCCCTGCTGATCAATCAATGGTGCAACGTGGTCCGCTGGGAGATGCGGACCCGTATTTTCCTGCGAACCAGCGAATTCCTCTGGCAGGAAGGGCACACGGCCCACGCAACGGCCGAAGAGGCAATCGAAAGGACCGGTTTGATGCTTTCGATTTACGCCCGCCTGGCTGAAGAATACCTGGCCATGCCGGTTGTCAAGGGCCGCAAGACGGAGGCCGAGCGCTTTCCCGGCGCAGTCGATACCCAGTGCATCGAGGCCATGATGCAGGACCGCAAAGCCCTCCAGGCCGGAACATCCCATTTCCTGGGTCAGAATTTCGCCCGGGCCTCTGACATTCGCTTCCAGACCGCCGCGGAAACCGAACAGTACGCCTGGACGACTTCCTGGGGAGCTTCCACCCGGCTGATCGGAGGGCTCATAATGACCCACGGTGACGATGACGGGCTGATAATTCCGCCCAGGGTGGCCCCGTCCCACGTGGTCCTCATGCCGATTGTAAGAAAAGAGGCCGACCGGCAGGCAGTCATGGAATATACCGACCGGATCGCCGCCGAACTCGGTAAACAGGTCTATCACGGGCGTCCGGTCCGGGTGGAAATCGATCGCCGCCAGCTGGGAGGGGCGCGCAACTGGGAATGGATAAAGAAAGGTGTGCCTCTGCGGGTTGAAATCGGCCCCCGGGATCTTGCCGACCGGTCGGTGTACCTGGGACGGCGTGACATGCCTCCCCGGTCGAGGACCAGTTTGGCGTGGAAACAGTTCGTCGAGACCGTTGCCGCGATCCTGGACGAAATACAGGCCAACCTTTTCCGGCGCGCCCTTGATTTTCGCAATCGCCATACCCGCAGGATCGATGAGCAAGAAGAATTCTACGCTTATTTTACGCCCCGCAATCCTGAAAAACCTGAAATCCACGGCGGATTCGCCCTCAGCCATTGGTGCGGTGACGCCGACTGTGAAAGCAAGCTCAAGGAGGACTTGACGGTTTCCATCCGTTGCATTCCCTTTGAAGGTGGCCGGGAAGACGGCAAATGCATCTGCTGTGGCAAGCCCAGCAAGCAAAGGGTGGTCTTCGCCAAGGCCTATTAGGGGACGGAAACGGCAAGATCGCCTGTTGCGCCCGGGGCCAACCTGCCTTATACCTATGTTGAACCCGGATTTTGCAGCCGGCTGGTTCGGCGAAGATGCCAGGGGCAGGGCAGGCAAAGGCATTTGGAGTGCATAATCCGGATTGAAGGTTTCGGGTTGGAAACCGGGAAGCAATTTGGGAACAGAAGAGCATCTGCCGGGTGATGCTGATTTTGGTGGAGGCAGGCGGCAGAAGATTGTTTCAGGCCGGGTATGATTCGAATAAGCGATATCATCGACAAGATAACCGCGTACAATCCTGAAGCGGATCTCCAGCTTATCGACCGGGCGTATATCTACTCGGCCAAGGTACACGATGGCCAGGTGCGCCTGTCGGGCGAACCTTACCTTTCCCATCCCCTCGAAGTTGCCGGCATCCTGGCCGATATGCGGCTTGATGAGGTCAGTGTGGCCGCCGGGCTGCTGCACGACGTGGTTGAAGATACCCACGCCACCGAGCAGGAAATCGAGGAGATGTTCGGCCCCGAGATACGGCACATCGTTTCCGGGGTGACCAAGCTGAGCAAACTGCCCTTTTCGAGCGCCCAGGCCCGGGAGGCGGAAAGCATCCGCAAGATGATCCTGGCCATGGCAGATGATATCCGGGTGATAATGATCAAGCTGGCCGACCGCCTCCACAACATGCGTACCCTGCAATACCATCGCAGCGGTGCCAAGCGGCGCAAGATCGCCCAGGAAACCCTGGACATCTACGCTCCCATCGCCGCGCGCCTGGGGATATACTGGATAAAGAACGAACTGGAGAGTACTTCCTTCCGATATCTGATGCCCGAAGAATACACCCGCATCGAAGCCCTGGTGGCCAAGGACAGGCAGGAGCGGGAAAGCTACATAGAGACGGTCAAGCGGATTATCAGGCAGAAGATGGAGGAAAACAACCTTCAATGCCAGGTTCTGGGCAGGTATAAGAATTTTTACAGTATTTACCAGAAGATGGTGAAACAGAACCTGGCTTTTGAGGACGTGTACGATATCATTGCCTTCCGTATAATCCTGGACACCATACCCCATTGCTACGAGGCCCTGGGAGTGGTGCACTCCCTCTGGAAACCGATCGCCAAGAAATTCAAAGACTATATCGGGATGCCCAAGCCCAACATGTACCAGTCCCTGCACACCACGGTGATCGGGCCCTTCGGCGAGCGGGTCGAAATCCAGATCAGGACCCGCGAGATGGACCGGGTCGCCGAGTCGGGCATCGCCGCTCACTGGAGCTACAAGGAGGGCCGGACCGCCGATCCCAAGACGGCCGCCACCTTCGCCTGGATTCAGCAATTGGTGGAAAACCAGGCCAACTTCAGGGATCCCAAGGAATTCCTGGAAAACGTGCGGATAGATCTTTTCCCGGACGAGGTTTACGTCTTTTCTCCCAAGGGGGACATAAAGACCCTTCCCAAGGGCGCCACCCCGGTCGATTTTGCCTACCAAATCCACTCGGAAGTGGGCAATCAGTGTGTCGGGGCCAAGGTCAACGGCCGGATGGTTCCGCTCAAGTACGAGCTGCAAACCGGAGAGATCGTAGAAATAATCACCCAGAAAGGCCATCACCCCAGCAAGGACTGGCTCAACTTCGTCAAGACGGTCAAGGCCCGTTCGCGGATTCGCCAGTGGATCAAGATCCAGGAAAAGGAGCGCAGCCACACCCTGGGCAGGGAGATGTGCGAAAAGGCTTTCCGCAAGTACCGTCTCAATTTCAATACCCTGGCCAAGTCAGAGCAAATGGAAAAGGTGGCCCAAGGGTTTGGTTTCAAGTCGGTCGACGACCTTATCATAAGTATCGGTTATGGCAAGATAACGCCGTTGCAGGTTGTGCGCCGGATCATGCCCAAACCGGAGGACGCAGAACAGGAATCTTTGCTCAACCGGCTAATGGGCAGGATGCGCAAGAAGAAGACCGGATCGGGGGTGGTGGTAAAAGGGGTGGACGACATTCTGATCCGTTTCGGCAAATGTTGCCAGCCGGTTCCGGGCGATCCGATCGTCGGTTATATCACCCGCGGATACGGGGTGGCGGTGCATCGTACCAATTGTGTAAACGCACTCAAGATGAACCCGGAGCGTCAGATCGAGGTTGAATGGGACCTGGATACAGAGGAACAGTTTCCGGCCAAGATAGTTATCCGCAGCCTGGACCGGGTGGGATTGCTTGCAGATGTGGCTTCAATCATCAGCAAGCATGGTGCCAACATCCTGAGCGCCAAGACCGAAACCCAGGCTGACCGGACCGTCGAAAGCCGCTTCACCCTTTCGGTCAACGACATCGACCACCTCAACCGGGTACTTTCGGGTCTCAAAAAAGTGCGCCATGTCCTGGATGTCTATCGCATCAGTTGAGAGACCGGTTTCCATCCAACTTAGGTTTGAAAAAGCGGCAACGGCGGGCACAAACGGTCAGGGGGCCTTGACGACCCTGCCGGATTTGATGCAATTGGTACACACGACCATTCGCTGAACACGGCCGTTGTATACCGTCCGCACGTTTTGGAGGTTGGGGTTGAAACGCCGCTTGTTCACATTATGGGCGTGGCTTACATGGTTGCCGACAAGCGGCTTTTTGCCGCATATTTCGCATTTTCTGGCCATATTGAAAACTCCCGCAACAGGTACTTTTTCTATAATTACAAAACAAAAACCGATACCTGAATTCATTCGGTTTGTAAAGACTTTTTTAGGTCCTGGGCCTTGTTCTTATCCTTGGGGGAAGATGTGTCCTTGCCGGCCAGGGCTTCGCATTTGGCCCAATACTCCAGCGCCTTGAAGTGGACGCCGGTGTCCGGATAACGGGTTACCACCCGTTTGAGGCGCTCCAGGGCCGCCTTGTAATACTTGCTCTTGTAGTAAAAAAGGGCCACGTACAATTCGTGGCCGGCCAGGCTGTGCTGGCAGGCCGCAATATGCAGTCTTGCCCGCTTGGCATAGCTGTTTTCAGGGTACTGCCTGATCAGGCGCTGGAATACGTCCAGGGCCTGGCGGGCGGAGCTTTGATCGCGATCGACGGTGTCGACCTGGTCGAAGTAACAGCGGCCTGTTTGATATATGACGTAAGGTATGGCTTCATTGCGCGGGTGGAGCTGTTCAAACT
>JALVRI010000345.1 GCA_027031325.1 Desulfobacteraceae bacterium | reverse complement strand
AAATGCCTACAACAAAAGCCGTGTATGGCGTTGCTATAATAATCATAATAATAGCGGTTGCCCTAGGCTACCTTGCCGGCTCAAGGTGTACCGGGCACCGTGTGGTACACGACAACGGACCGCCCACCTGGAGACGGGCGTTGGCTTGGATCATCAGGTATCCCAAACCGGCCTGGGCCCCCACCCACTCACCGATTACAGCCCCGATGGTGGCCACCGAGACTCCTACCTTCAACCCGGCGAAAAAGTAAGGCAGGGCCCAAGGCCAGTACAGATAACGTAATTGGCGGCTCCAGGAGGCTCCCATGAGCCGGAAAAGGATCCGGTAGCCGGGATCACAGCTTTTGAATCCTTCCAGGAGGCTGACGGTGATCGGAAAAAAAATGATCACCGCCGCCATGATCACCTTGCTGGCCGGGCCGTAGCCGAACCAGATCACCAGCAGGGGAGCGATGGCAAAGACCGGAACGGCCTGGGAAGCGATCAGGAAGGGGGCCAGGGCTTTTTCCAGGGAGGGGCTGGCGAACATGGCCGTCGCCAGGGCCACGGCCAGAGCCAGGGCCAGGGCTATGCCGGCAACGATCTCCAGGCCGGTGATCATGGCATGGAAAGCAAGCAGGGGAGCCTTGACAAGGGCCAGCAGGGCCACCGCCGACGGCGGCGGCAGGATGAAATCCGGCAGGGGAATCAGGCGGCAGGCGGCTTCCCAGCCTGCCAGGATGAGGAAGGTTACCGCCAGGGCTATGCCGGAAGCCGATTTCATGAATCAAGTTCCTTTTGAAGAACCTTCAAAATCCGCTCCTTGAGCCCTATCAGCCCGGGGTCGGATGCCTGCCGGGGCTTGGGACTTTCAAGCTCCATGGTTTCGATCACCCGCATGGGACGTCGGCTGACGATCACGAGCCTGTCAGCCAGCAAGAGGGCCTCTTCCACATCGTGGGTTATCATCACGATGGTCTTGGCAAAGTCCTGCTGAAGCAAAAGAAGCAGAGACTGGAGGCTGCGCCGGACTATGGCATCCAGGCTGGACAAAGGTTCATCCAGCAATACCAGGGGCCTTTCGAACATCAGGGTCCTGACCAGGGCGCAGCGCTGGCGCATGCCCCCTGAAACCGCAGCCGGCAAGTAAGATTCAAAGCCATCCAGCCCCAGGCGGGCAAGAAGTTTCAGGGCCTGCCGGCGGGCATCGGCAATGCTACGGCCTTCCATCCTGGCCGGCAGCATGGCGTTGTCCAGCAGGCTGCACCAGGGCAAAAGCAGGTCTTTTTGCTGCATGTAGGCCGCTGTCTGTTCCAGGTGTTGCACCTGGCGGCCATTCCAGAAAACCCGCCCCCTTTGCCTGGACACAACCCCGGTCAGGATGTTGAAAAGGGTGGTCTTACCGCATCCCGAAGGGCCGATCAATACCGTGAACCCCTGGCAGGGGGCACGCAGATCTACCTCGGCGATCACCTCCAGTTCCCCGAAGCTGTGCTTTAAGCCGCTGATTTCAAGCATGACGAGGTCCTAAAAGTCAGCATCTGATGGCAAAGAAAAAAGTTCGAGTTCAAGGCGTCGCAAATCACGAGCCCTGCGGCGTACTTACAGTTACACCGCAGGGAAAAGGGATGCAGCGCCAAAACCGGACATTTTACCAAGCCGTCAAGCATCGTTTCGCCCGGATCCACTCACCGCTTCCGGCTCAACGCAGCCGGACATGGCCGGGGAGCATTTCGGCCGTTCGCAGCAGTTTCAAAACCATGATTCCCAGGATGGTTCCGGCAATCGTGCTGCCCAGAAAAGACGGCAACAGGGCCAGGGCCGGGATAGCCTTGCCCATCAAGAACGGGGCCACCAGGAGGGCACTGACAACCGGTGCCACAAGCCCGGTCCCGGCCACCTCTCCACATGCGGCCCAGCCCACCTTGCCGGTCCTGGCAAACAGGATGCCGGCCATGAAGGCACCGATCATCCCTCCGGGAAAGGCAAGCAGGGTTCCCACCCCCATTACATTACGGATTACGCCGATAACGGCCGCCACCAGGGTCGCCCAGCCCGGTCCCAGAATTACGGCCGCCAGGATATTGATAAAGTGCTGGGTCGGATTGATCTTGGCTATGGCCACCGGGAAGGAGGTATACGGCGCCAGAGCCACTCCCATGGCGGTCAGAACGACAGCATAAGACGTCTTGACGATTGCCGCTTGGCTGTTTTGGCTTTTGGTTTCCATTTGATCTCTCCTGGCGGATCGGAAGCGCGCCGGCTTGCTCAAAATTCAATACCGGCCCGGCGGTACAGTTTCCAGAAATGATTGGTAGGCCCGTGTCCTTTGCCGATGGACAGGCCGTGTTCGATGGCGCCGGCGATATAGGCCTTGGCCTCGGAAACGGCTTGTGCCATCGACTTGCCCTTTGCCAGGCCGGCGGCGATGGCCGAAGAAAAGGTGCAGCCGGTTCCATGGGTGTTGGGTGTGTCGAAGCGGGCCGATTCGAGGATCCTAAAATCCCGGCCGTCGTAAAATATGTCGGCCGCACGGCTGCCTTCCAGGTGGCCGCCCTTGATGACCACGGCGGCCGGCCCCATGGCCAGGATAGAACGGGCCGCCTCACGCATCCGGTCCATGTCTGCGACCTTGAAGCCGGTCAGGACAGCGGCTTCGTGCAAGTTGGGAGTAACTATATCGGCAAGGGGAATCAACCTGCCGATCAGGCTCCTGCGGGCTTCTTCCCTTAAAAGCGGGTAACCGCTCTTGGAAATCATGACCGGATCCAGGACCACCGGTGGTCGTTCGACCTGCCGGAGGGCTTCGGCCACGGCCTCGATCAGTGGGGTGCTGGCGACCATGCCGATCTTGACGGCGTGGATTTCCATATCTTCGAAAAGGCACAGAATCTGGTCGCGCACGATATCCGGCCGTATTTCCTGGATGGCCGCCACCTTGCAGGTGTTTTGAACGGTAACGGCGGTAACCGCGCTAACGGCAAATACGCCCAGGGCCTGGAAGGTCTTGATATCGGCCTGGATACCTGCGCCCCCGCTGCTGTCTGAACCGGCTATGGTCAAGGCTGTCTGCATGGGATTACCTCCTGCCGCTGGCAGACCACGGGCGAAACTTGCATGCCGGTGGCCGTGGTCTTTGCTGGGCTGTCGAACCGGGAAGCGCTATCGGCAAGCGGCTGGCTTGGGACAGGCGGACTGTCTGTGGCAGGCGCTTTTCCGAACTCCCTACGACAGTGCTAACTGTTTCAGGTTCAAAGGGTATCCTCTCAGTTCCGGTTATGGCCTGATCATACCGGAACACCCCTGCTCGGAAACTAGGGCTGATTTAGCAACCGGATCGTCAAATGGCAAGTTCTTTTCCGCGCTGCAAAGATCGCCCCCTTGCCGGCCCCTGGAAACCGTTTCGGTCCACATGCCAACCTTGGCAGGCTGTTGAAAAACGTCATGAGCGCAGGCCAGACAAGGGGCAAAATCCGACCAAAAAGCGCAGTTTATTGGTAATAAATGAGCATTTTGAGCGGGATTTTAACGCCCTAGGGCCAAGCGTAATAGTTTTTCAACAGCCTCTTAAATAGCTGCTTGACTATCGCCCGCCTTGGTTCTAAAGACTGACCCCAGTGAGGGCAAACCGTCCGAAAGGGCGGGACGCAAAGCCAACTGGCCTGGAGTCCGGGTTACCCGGATATGGCGGCAGGGCTGCAACTTTTTTGCCTGCCTCATCCAACCTCTATCTGCAATCCAGACTTCACGGCAATCCAGGAGCTAGATTCAATTAAATCGCAAAAACGGGAGGGGCAGCATGGTGGAAAAATCATGGCGCAGGACAGAACAGAAAATCAGGGAAGATATGACTTTTCTCTTAAGAAACACGATTGATAAAAGCATGGCACAAGTCACGCTTGCCATGGACGAGGAGATCGACCAGGAAATCCGGCAGCGGATCGCCGCACTCATCTTCGATGAAATCGTCAACGAAATCCCGATCGTCCCCTACCTGGCGGTATGGGAAGACGGATCTGCCGCAATCACCCACGCCTACCTAAGTCCCAAGGTCGAAAGCCTGTGCGGTTACAGCCCGGCCGAGCTGGCCGATATCGGCTTCGGCAATATCGTCCGGGGAAACGTGATCCGTTTTTACCGCGAAGAAAGCGGCCAGGCCGAAAAATTCCGGTTATTGGCGGTGGCCAGGCAAAAGCGCATAAACGGGTTTTTGGACAGCCGTCACTGGGAAGGCTGCTACCAGATTGAAAAAAGGAACGGGCAAAGCGCCTGGGTAATCGATCGCGCGACCATCACCCGTTTCAGAAACACCCTCAACGACAAGCTAGTTTGCCTTTCAAGCGGCATCCTGCTCGAAACCACCGAACTGCTGGCAAGGCAGGCTTGAACGCACCCAAAGTCCCTTGCCGCCGTAACCATCTTCCACCTGCTAAACCCGTGCGGCGATTTTATTGACAACGTCGAGGGGTGGATGCTACCGGTACAGGCCGGCATATTGGCCGGGCCGTGCAGGACGGCCCCCAAACTGAACCCGGATTATGCAATTCAAATGCCTGAAAAGAAGCTATTTAACTGAATTATTACGTAGTTAGCATGTATTTGTCCCTGCCCGTGCCTTCACCCAAAAGGTGAAGTTCAATCGATGAAAGTCTTCAGGCATTTGAAGCCCCAAGGGGCTGGCGATTTTACCGAATCTGCTTTGTTGGAGGGCAGTTGAAGTACTAGAGCAGGTCTGCCTGCCCTGCGGCCTCGCATCTTCGGCAAACTCGCCAGCTGCAAAATCCGGGCTGAATA
>JALVRI010000344.1 GCA_027031325.1 Desulfobacteraceae bacterium | reverse complement strand
CTGGGGATGCTATTTCTGGGTGACACGCAAGACTTCTTCAATGGTTGTGATTCCTTTCAGAATTTTTTCGACCCCGTCCTGGCGAAGAGTTACCATGCCCCACTTGAGAGCTTCCTGCTTGATCAGGTGAGAATCGTAAGTCTCCTGGATGAGGGATTTGAGCCCGTGGCCCAGGATCATGATCTCGAAGATTCCAACCCGGCCGCGGTAACCGGTGTTGAAACAGGCCTCGCAACCGATGGCCTGGTAGAGAGTATGGCCTGCAAGCTGCTTTGCGGTTATGCCCAGGGCGGCTTCGGTGCCTTTGGGGTCGTAAGGCCGCTTGCATTCCGGACAAAGAACCCTCACCAGGCGCTGGGCGATTACCGCGATCACCGAGGAGGAGATCAGGAAAGGCTCGACCCCGATATCCACCAGGCGGGTAATGGCGCTGGCCGAATCGTTGGTGTGGAGGGTCGAAAAGACAAGGTGACCGGTCAGGGCCGACTGGACGGCTATTTCGGCCGTCTCCCGGTCCCGGATTTCGCCGACCAGGATCACGTCCGGATCCTGGCGTACGATGGAACGCAGGCCCCGGGCGAAAGTCAGGTCTATCTTCGGGTTTACCTGTATCTGGCTGATACCCTTCAATTGATACTCGACCGGGTCCTCTATGGTTATGATGTTGATATCCGGAGTATTGATGGACGACAGGACCGAGTAGAGGGTGGTGGTCTTACCGCTGCCGGTGGGACCGGTGACCAGGATGATGCCGTTGGGAGACTTGACAAGCTCTTTCAGTTGCGCCAGGCGGCTTTTTGAAAGTCCCAGTTCGGCCAGGTCCAGGACGGCGGCCGACTTGTTGAGCAGACGCATGACCACCCTTTCACCGAAGGAAGTCGGCAGGGTGGAGACGCGCACGTCGATCATGTTTTCTCCCACCTTGACCTCGAAGCGGCCGTCCTGGGGCAGCCGTTTTTCGGCGATGTTCAGCTTGGCCATGACCTTGATCCTGGAAGTCAGGGCCGGCTGGATCCAGCGCGGTGGGGTCAGCAGGTCGTACAAGATACCGTCCACCCGGTAGCGTACCTTGAAGCTGTCCTGGTAAGGCTCGATGTGGATGTCGCTGGCGCGGGCCTTGATGGACTGGGAAATGATATGGTTGACCAGTTTGATGATGGGGGCATCGCTGGTATCGTCGAGCAGGTCGGCGGCATCGTCGAAGCTCTGGATTACCATTCCCTCGCTTTCTTCCATGTCCTGGACCAGTTTTTCGGCCGAATCCTGCCCCAGGTCGAAGGCCAGGTTGATGGCCGTAAGGATGGACTCGCGGGTGGAAAGGATGAACTGGCAATCGCGGATTTCCAGCATCCGGCAAAGGTCGTCCAGGGGTTGAAAATCGGCCGGGTCGTTCAGGGCTATGATCACCTTCTGGTCCCGGCCGTCGCCGGTGGAGCGGCCGGTCGTTTTTTGGGTCCCTGCCACCGGTTTTTCACGGGGCAGAAGCAAGGGGATGATTAGGTGGCGCCGCAGAAAATTTATCGGGACTTTCTGGATCCACTGGTTGTCTATCTGTTCCAGGGGCAGTTCCGGCCAGAAATGCATCCCGAAAAGGATGCTGTAGGCTTCCAGCAGCTGGGCCTCTGAAATCACCTTGCGTTCGAGCAACAAGCGATCGATGCGGGCATTTTTTTCGCGTTGCAACCGGGCGGCGGTTTCAAGGTCTTTTTGGGTAACTCCAAAGCGGCTTTGGAGAATATGAACGAGGTCGTTTTCCATGGCTAGAACTTGACCAGGATCGGCTGATAATGGTCCGTTTTCAGCCTCTTTACCATATCCAGGGCCTCATTGCGGCTTTCGAAATAGCCTACCCGCAAGCGGTACCAGGTGCCGCCTTGGGCCGTTGTGCGAACCGTGTAAGCCGGGTAGCCTTTACGGGTAAGTTCGCTCAGCATTTCCTCGGCGATGGCCTGGGTTTTCAAGGAGGCCACCTGGACAGTGTAGCCGCTGGGAGGGGAATCGACCGGCGAGCTGACTGCCGTTTTCTTTTCCAGCCCGGTTTGATCCGCGGTGGGGGAGGTTTTGACCGCCGGTGGCGCTGGAGGCTTTTCTATCTCCAGGATGGGAGGCAACTTTTTGCCATCTCCAGGGGCGCCGCCTTCCTGATGACTTCTGGAAAGCTGGGAGGCCTCGATAACGGCCGGAGGGGGAGCTTCTGCCTGCTGCCGGGAAGAATCCAGGTCGGCTGCCGACCTGGAAACAAGTTGGTGCTGTTTGGGGGTTTCGGCCTGGTCCGGGTTTGCTTCCGAGTAGCTGAACGATTCCAGCTTGGGGGTCCCGGGAATTGATTCTTCCGGCATGTCGCCGGCCTTGTCGTCGTAAAGTTTGATCTTGCCGCCCCTGATTTTGTCAATCTGTTTTTTCTTGCGCTTGTATACGGCGGCGGCTTCTTCCGGGGTTTTGATTACCCGGGGGGTGAGAAAGACGTAAAGATTGCTCTTGAGACGCCCCCTGGACTTGGAGCGAAACAGCCAACCCAATCCGGGGATATCCCCCAGGCATGGAACCTTGTAATCGGAAGTGGCCGTCGAATCGTCTATCAGGCCTCCCAGCACGACCGTGTTGTTGTCCCTGACGATTACAGTGGTTTCCACGGTCCGCTTCAAGGTGGTGGGCCGAAAATCGGTACTGGATTCCAGGACCGTGACCTCCAGGGAAAGCTCCAGCCTGACCATCCGCTCCTGGCTGATATGGGGGGTTATTTTGAGGGTTTTCCCCACGTCCCGGTATTCAAAGGAGTTGAAGGTGTCGTTGTTGGTCGTGGTGGCCTTGGTCTGGAAGGGAACATTCTTGCCGACGTAGATCTTGGCTTCCTCGTTGTCGGTGGTCAGGATCTGGGGGGTGGAAAGGATATTGACGTCCTTATCCTTCTGGTAGGCCTGGACAACGGCCGAAAGGCTGGGGAAGGTCACCCCGGAAATGGTAAGGGCCTCGCCGAACACCCCGAGGGAAAATCCGGGAGGCAGCAAGGGAACCCTGGTCCCGTCGGGACCTATGGGGGCGGTCACCGAATAGCCGGGGTCTCCGCCGATGGCGCCGCCCGAAAAACCTCCCCCGTAAACAGCGTCCCGGTTCTTGTAGGCGGTCTCGCCGCCGGCCATCCACTCGGTCCCCAGGCGGAAGTCCTTGTTGACGTTCACTTCCATGATCAAGGCCTCGATGTAGACCATGGAACGGGGAATATCCACCTTTTTGATGATGTTCTCCAGGGCCAGGTAGTCCTGCTTGTCGGCCATGATGATCAGGCTGTTGGTGGCCTTGTCGGCGGTTATCCTCACATCTGCCGATATCACCGGTTCCTTCTGCTTGCCTTTTTTGGTGCTGGTACCGGTTTTCTTTGGAAACTCGGCAAGTACCTTGGCCAAGTCCTCGGCGTCGGCGTGATTGAGGTAGTAGACATGGATCGTCTCCTTGCCCTTGGGAGCCTTCTTGTCCAGGATCCTGACCAGGCGCTTGATCCGCTCGGTGTCGGCCTCTGTTGCGCGCAGGATGATGGTATTGGTACGATCGTCGGCCACCACGGTGAGTTGGCGTTCAAGGGGGGGGCGCTTGCGTGCCCTGCGGGGATTGAAGACCGTGGTAAGGATCTTGACCATCTTGGAGGCGTCGGCATATTCCACGGGGATTACCGATACCTGCTGGCCTACACCGGTGATGTCGATGGCTTTCAAGATGGCCATCAGCCGTTTTATGTTGGAGTAGTAGTCGGTGATGATCAGGGTGTTGGTGGCCGGATAGGCAACCACCAGGCTGCTTTTCGAGATCAGGGGGGCGAACAGCCGCTTTATCTCGGTGGGATCTGCATAGCGCAGGGGTATGATCTGGGTGACGATTTTGTCTTCGGTTTTGCCGGGTGGTCCCGGCAGCCTGGTTTCGATACTCTTGGAACGGGCTTCGGGGCTGGGGACGATCTTGATGATTTCTCCGGCCGGCACCGCCGCCAGACCGTTTACCTCCAGCACCGATTCGAAGACTTTGTAAGCTTCGGCGACCGAGATTTTGCCGGGGGAGATGATGGTGACTTTACCCTTGACCCGCTGGTTGATGACGAAGTTCTTACCGGTAAGTTCGCTGATGAACTTGATGAAGACCCCGATATCGACGTTGTTGAAATCGATGGAAACCTTCCGCTTGTCGTTGTCCGCCGGCTTGGTCGCAGGTTGGGAGGCTTTGACGTTTTGGGCGGCGGCCCCTGCGGATACAAATAGCGACAGGCAGATCAGGGCCAGGATTATCAGTCCGGCCGACCGGATTTGAATCTTCCATTTAGAATTTTTCTGCATATATTTCTTCCACCAGCCTGAGCGGTGACCTCTGCCCGCCCTTTGAAATCAGTGCAAATTGCGATAATAGCTCGATATTTCTGTCGCGTCAAGCCTAGCGAATATTATATTCTATCGCCCGCAGCCTTCCCCGGCGCTTGATGGCCACCGTTACGCTTGAAGATGTTTTAAGGTTTTCGTAGAGTCCCAAGGCATCGTCCAGGGACCGGATCTCCTGTCCGTTCACCCCCACCAGGATATCGCCGTTGCGCAGCCCCATCCGGCGAAAGATGGAGCTGGGCTTTATGTTGGACAGGGCCAGGCCGGCCGGCTGTCCGTCTTCCATGTAAGGCCGGATATTGACCTGGGTCATCAGCTTGGAAACATCCCTGGTGGCATCTTCCAGCATGGAGCGCCTGAGGGTGATTTTCTGCCTGGTCCTCGGTATCAGGTGCGAGTTGTTTCCGCCGGCCGAGGCAAAACCACCCTTGGAGCCGGTTTTGGG
>JALVRI010000343.1 GCA_027031325.1 Desulfobacteraceae bacterium | reverse complement strand
ACTGTAAGTGGCAGAACCCTTCAGGGAAATCCTTTCACATTCGACTATGACCGGCTCCTGATTGCAACCGGGGCCAGCCCAATCAGACCCGATGTGCCCGGATTCGATCTTGACGGTGTCATGTGCCTCAAGAGCCTGGAGCAAGGTCGCAAAATCAAGAACCACATTAGCGGCCGGGGGGTCTGCCGGGCTGTCATCGTCGGTATGGGTTACATTGCAATGGAAATGGCCGAAGCCCTGAGGGCACGCGACCTGGAGGTGGCGATGGTCAAGCCGCGCCCTACCCTTTTACCTTGGATGGCACCTGAATTGAGCAGCACCGTCAAGGAAACTCTCCAGGCCAACGGCGTTAAACTGTATCCAGGATATGATATTGAAAGAATTGAACGAAACGGGCAATGCCTCAAAGTGGTATGCGGTCAGGACCTGGCCCTGGATGCAGATCTGGTCTTGGTCGCCGTCGGGGTGGCACCCAACAGCCGTTTGGCCGAAGAGGCAGGTCTTGACTTGTCTGTCAACAAGTCGATCGCCGTAGACAAACGCTTGCAAACGTCTGCCAAAGACATATACGCCGCCGGGGATTGTGCCGATGCTTTCAACGTCGTTTCCGGCCGAAGGACTTGGGTTCCCCTTGCCCTGCGGGCCAACCGGGCCGGCTGGGCCGTAGCAGACAACGTCTGTGGCAAGGCCAGCGAGCTGGCCGGCATTGCCGGTACGGCGGTTTTCAAGGTTTTCGATCTTCAGGTGGCCCGGACCGGCCTTACATTTGAGGAAGCCGAAAAATCAGGTTTCAGGCCGGTCTCGGTCACCATTGCCACCCGTTCAAAGGCCCATGGGCAGCCGGGATCCAATACCATCAAGGTGCACATGCTGGGCGACAGGAAAACCGGACGACTGTTGGGGGCTCAAATGGTCGGCAAGGAAGGAGTGGCCCACAGGATAAATGCAGCCGCAGTAGCATTGCATGCAGGTATGAGCGTGGCCGATTTCTTTCAGTCTGATCTTGCCTACGCCCCACCTTTCGGACCTGTCTGGGATCCCCTGCTTACCGCCGCCAATCAACTGCTGAAAAAAATCTAGGACGGCAAACAGGTTTGAAACAAGGCCAGCTGGCGGGCCGTGCAACTATTCCATCCCAGTACGCCCCCTTTTCCCCCGGCGTTCAATAACGGAAACGGCCCACCAGCTCGTTCAATTGAGCTGCAAGTTGGCGCATTTCGATGGCGCTGTTGCTCACCTGCGAGCTACCCTTGGATATATCGCGGGACTCTTGATTGACCCCTGCAATATCCTTGGCTATTTCCGTTGATACGGCTGAACTTTGAGCCACATTTTCATTGACTTCCTGAATTCCCTTGGAAGCCTCGATTATGTTTTCCGACATCGCCTTGGTGGTGGTGGTTTGTTCTTCGACCGCCGAAGCTATGCCGGTAACTATTTCATTGACGCTGTCGATAACCTCGGCGACCCCTTCTATCTGCTCCACCGTCCCACCTGTCAATTGCTGGATGTCGTTAATCTGGTTCTTGATTTCCAAGGTCGCTTCAGCCGTCTCCCGCGCCAGGTCCTTGATCTCATTGGCGACCACGGCAAAACCTTTGCCGGCTTCACCTGCCCGGGCGGCCTCGATCGTGGCATTGAGGGCCAGAAGGTTGGTTTGTTCCGAAATTTCGGTTATCACCTCGGTTACCTTGCTGATCTTCTGGGCGGCTTTTCCAAGTTCGGCCACCTTGGTGGAAGCGTTTTGTGACTGGGAGACGGCATCGTTGGTCACCCCCTTGGCTTTCTCTGAACTGTTGGCTATTTCGGCAATTGTGGTGGTGATTTGTTCGGTAGCTTCGGCCATCTGTTCAACGTTACCAGATGCCATGGCCATATTGTCAGCCACGTTTGTCAAGTTGGAGCTCATTTCTTCTGCTGCGGCAGCCACGGCATCGGATTTCTGGGACATCTTGTCGGCACCTTGGGACATTTGAGTCGAAAGTTCGCTGAGTTTCCCGGACGTTTTGTTGATGGTTACGGCATTGGAGGCTATGTCTTTGATTATGGATTGCATCTTGTCCATGAAAAGATTGAACCATTTTGACAGTTGCCCGATTTCATCCATGTTTTTCACATCCAGCCTGCCGGTCAGGTCGCCCTCTCCTTGGGCGATATCTTTCAAACGCAAAGCAACCTGCTCGACGGGCTTTATCACCATGTAAACCACCATCAAAGCGCTTATGAGCAGTACTGCTCCTCCGCCGACAATCCCCATGACCAAAATGGTCTTTTGGGTCATCGACTTGACCTTGTTGCTGAAAGCAAGCAGTTCTGAACTGGTCTTGACCATGGTCTGCTTGTTCTGCTCTCTGACAGACTCCAGACTCTTGCCCATTTTGTCCCTGACTGCAGCCAATTCTTTTTTAAGAACTGTATGGATCTTGTCGGTGGTACGTCCTACCAGGCTTTCAAAGCTTGCTGAAAGGTCTTTCAATTTCTTTTTGATCGAGTCCTTGCTTATACATAGCATGGTATGGCCGAGAGTGGTACCATCCATGATGATCGGCTCGGTTACGATGAACACTTCCGGGTCTTTCATGGCGGCCGAAATTATTTTTTCATATTTTTTCTTACCCTTGCCGTTTTTCAAGTACTGCCTTATCTTACTGTCACGCCGGTTGAAATATCTTGTATATGGCTTGTTTTTGGTGTTCAGGTATACTGCAAATACCACCTCCGGGTTCTGGGTGGCTGATTTTACGTAGCCGATCAGATCTATAAAGTTATTCGAAAGTATCGCCGCCGGCGCTACCCTGGAGAGCAATTGGGCCATGGACTTGGCTGTCTCCTGCAGCGAGGCGTTCCATTCGGACTGGATCCGGCGTTTTTGTTTTTCGAGTTCTCCACGGGTCGCCGTGGCCAAGATGCTTCCGGCTTTGGTGGCTGTGGCGGACAACTTTTCTCTAACCTCGCCGTCCAGCACCAAAAATTGCTTTCCAATCTGCTCGGCCGAATCAGTCAAGCATTTATCTATCTGGCGGCCTATGGAAGACAAAAGGCGATCCTGGACATTGACTATCGCAATCGAAAGTCCTCCCAGGCAGACAATCAACGTAACGACAAGGGGTGCCAAAAGCTTTATCCGTAAGCTTCGGTCTTTAATGTTCAACGACAGGCGCATCTTTACCCGCTCCTTTCCAGATGCGATCCACGTCTTCTCACATATCTTCGTTTCAGGGTTTGATGATAGACAACCGCTCCATATCCAGTTTTGCAGGATCAACAATTTTAAAATATTCTACTCCGAACCGACAATCAAAGACGAAGAATACATAGAATATGATTATCGCACCATATTGAAAAGTTAACTGTTTTCTATTGTTGATGATTATTCATATGCTCCCACCTTCAACTTCTTTTGCAAATTTTCTACTGGACTGTAATCCAAGGCATCAACCCAACCAACGATCTTGGCGTCCTTGGCCGCCTTGTCGGTTGATTTAATCTTCTTCAATGCTTCAACCATTTTTGAGGCCACCCGAGAAGGAGTATGCTTGACTTTGGCCATCGGCCACTCAGGGTAAAGGGCGGTACTACAAACAAAGGGAAATCCTGAATGTTTTTTCGGATTGATGATTTTGAAATCTTCCATATCTATTTCGCCGGCGGCCGCCATACGCTCGAGGGTATCGGTCCGCACCGTTCCGGCCTCGGCAACACCATTGAGCACGGCGTACACTACGTTGTCGTGTTTGCCGACGAACTGAAGTTTGGCGAAATCCTTGAAAGGATCGATGCCTGCATCCAGCAGTTCCTTATAAGCCATTTGCCACCCGCCGAACGATGATTTCTTCACCGCAAAGAAGGTTTTACCCTTGAGATCGGCTAATTTGTTGATATTTTCTTCCTCTGCACTGCAAAAAATAACTCCCCCGAAGGCCTTCAGGGGTTTGCCCTGGCGTGAATTTATCATGGTCGCAATGGCCTTGGCACCGTATTTTACCTTGGCAGTCACGAACATGGACGAGTTGACCAGGAAAAAATCGACTTTCCCTTCCTGGATGGATGGATTCACCTGATCAAAATCCAGGGGAACGATCTCAAAGCTCATTCCCGGCAGATGGCTGGATAAGAATTCAGCGGTGGCTTTCCACATCTTGATCGCCTTCACCGGACCATTTTTTGCCAGAACTCCTATTTTATAATGTTCGAGGGCACTGGCATGAGAGACACCCAAAGCCAGGGTCAATCCAAATACCAGGAGTAGGTTTTTTATCCTATTGAAACGCATTGAGAATCCTCCTTTCGGGTTTCGAGAATTTTTATCTATCTATATGCCTTATATCGCAAATTGCCCCATCAACTTTAGCCTCGATTTCAAAGCCCGGTTCGTAACCAAACCCGCTTGTTGTCTCAACCAGCCTTCTTTCCGATAAATACGGGTTTAAAAAGGACGATCATGGTTGCCTTTGACAAAAGCAAATCTTGACGGCCCTTATTTTGAAAATTTTTACCGAGGTTTGATTCCAAAAGGGAAAATTCAAGCGATGGTATATCAGGCAGGTATGGCCCCGAAGGAGTCCAAGGATGTTGACAGGAACACTGCCAACGATTATCTATAGGCTTTTTGTGACCGCCAGGCTGAAGCTTAAGCTCAAACCCTGCGTAAAGGAAACCCGGAAGTGGTTTTCATATTTTCGCCCGGCAGATAACAACTCATGAAAGAACGCCCTTGATGCTGATCGAAATCAATCCCATAAACCCCCAACCAAGGCGCCTGGCCCAGGTTGTGCAAGTCCTGAAAAAGGGTGGAATAATAGCTTAT
>JALVRI010000342.1 GCA_027031325.1 Desulfobacteraceae bacterium | reverse complement strand
GACAAAGACTTGCCCGCCCGGACCAAATTTCTTCCATGCAGCGGCGGCAGGCATGGCCGGAACCGCTATCCTTCCAAAGAGCAGCTCCTGTTTGCCAACCAATGGTTCGGAGACAGCCAGAAATTTTTCCTAAAGCAATCACAGGATGGGTCGATAAACAATCAAGGAAATTCTGGTTGTTGCGTTGCATACTGCTTTGCTGCCGTAACGGGAATTCTTTTCACTACATCTCCACAGGTTTTTCTGCACAGGATTGAAGTCACCGCTCCTAGAAAGCCGAAACATTCCGGCGCAACATGCAATATTTCCAGATTTTGGTTTTTCAAGCCAGATTGAAAAGGAGATAGTTATGACACCCCAAGCGTTGATTCCAAGGCCGGACGTGTTGCAGGTCCCGTGGGGCTGGTTTCAGGCGTTGCTGGTATTTACGTTCATCCTGCACCTGCTGTTGATGAACACCATGCTGGGCAATGCCATCCTGGCCGTATTTGCGGGACTGGGGAGAAATGAAGATTACCTTGCAATGGAAAAGCAGGCCTCGCTCAACCTGCCCTATACGATTGCCTTTACAGTCAACATAGGAGTGGCGCCTCTTTTGTTTCTGCAAGTGCTGTACGGGAACCTGGTGTATGCAAGCTCGGTTTTGATGGCGGTTTACTGGTTGTCGGTGGTGGGAATGCTGATAATCGCTTACTACTGCGCCTACATCTACGATTTCAAGTTTGAAGCCCTGGGAGCGGGGCGCACCTTCCTGATAGGAGCAAGCGCAGTCCTGATGCTGGCCGTAGGATTCATTTTCACCAATAACATGACCATGATGCTTGTGCCGGCAAAGTGGCAAGCCTATTTTGACAATCCCAACGGAACCATTCTCAACCTGTCCGAGCCGACCCTGATCCCTCGTTACCTGCACTTTGTGACCGCGTCGGTGGCCATTGGAGGCCTTAGTCAGGCAATTTACTGGAAAATCAGGCAAAGCAAGGGCCGGCCGGAAGCAGGCGCACGGGTAGCCATCGGGATGCGCTGGTTTTTGAGGGCCAGCCTGGCGCAGTTGGTTCTGGGAACCTGGTTTTTGTTGGCCCTGCCCGAGCGCGTGCTTGGCAAGTTGACCGGTGGGGCCGCCTATCCCAGCGTGCTGCTGGTTGCTGCGGTGCTTGGCGTGCTGCTCGTTCTGTATTCCGGCTTCAAACAGCGGGTCTGGCTGGCGACGGCCGGCGTTGTGGCGACGGTTTCGATCATGGTCTTGATAAGGGACCTGGTAAGGGCCGCTTACCTGGCGCCCTTTTTCTCCGTGACGGACCTCAAGGTGGCCCCGCAGTATTCGCCGATGATCATGTTCCTGGTTTCTTTCGCAGTCGGCTTGGTCATCGTTGCTTACATGTTGAAACTGGCCGCGGCAGCGGGAAAGGAGGCCTGAAATGAATTATCCGGTATGGGAGCTTTATTTTGCCGGCGGCGGCCTCTTGATAGCCTTTATCGCCGTAGTACACGTTTACGTTTCCCACTTCGCCGTCGGCGGAGGTCTGTTTCTGGTGCTCAGCGAAATCAAGGCATATCGTGAGTCCTCCTCCGCCATCCTGGAATATACCAGGAAGCACAGTAAGTTCTTCCTGCTTTTGACCATGGTTTTCGGCGGGTTGACCGGGGTGGGAATCTGGTTCACCATTGCCTTGCTCAACCCGTCCGCCACTTCGGACCTGATTCATACCTTCGTTTTTGGCTGGGCTACCGAATGGGTTTGCTTCCTGGGCGAAATCATTGCCCTTTTCATATACTACTATACCTTCGGCAAGATGCGTCCCCGGCAGCACCTGAAGATCGGATGGCTGTATTTCATGTTTGCCTGGCTGTCTCTTTTCCTGATTAACGGTATCATCGATTTCATGCTTACCCCGGGTAGCTGGCTGGAAGACGGCAGTTTCTGGTCGGGATTTTTCAACCCCACCATGTTGCCGGCCATGTTCTTCAGAACCGCGATTGCCTTCATGTTTTCCGGTATTTTCGGCATCCTGACGGCGGTTTTCATCAAAGACGCAGCCACCCGCAGGACAATGGTCCGTTATTGCGGGCGCTGGGTGGTTATCCCCTTTGTGGCCATGCTCCTTTTCGGCTACTGGTATTTCAAGGCCCTTCCGGGGCAGATCCAGGATATGATAACCCGGCGTTCACCCGAACTGTGGATCTATTTCAAGTGGTTTTGGATAGTTTCGGCGGTAATTTTTATGATCGGCCTGCTGAAGGCCGCCTGGGCGCCCCTGCGTCTGGGAAAGGCCATGGCTTTTATCCTGCTGGCAATCGGCTTGATGTACATGGGCACCTTCGAATTCATGCGCGAAGGCGGCCGAAGGCCCTACGTGATATACAACCATATTTTCACCAACAGCCTGCGGGTCGAACAGCAGGCCGAGGCCGATCGCAAGGGTATCTTGCAGACCGCCCGCTGGGTGAAAAACAGGCGCATTAGCGACGCCAACCTGATGGAGGCCGGACAGGAGATATTTCGCCTGGAGTGTATAAGCTGCCACTCGGTGGGCGGGGTGCTTAACGATATCCTGCCGCTTACCCGGAAATTCAGTGTCTTCGGGATGGACAGCCAGCTGGACGGCATGGGCAAGGTCAACCGTTACATGCCGCCCTTTTTCGGCACTCGCCAGGAACGTCTGGCCCTGGCAAACTATGTAGTCAAGGGATTGCATGCCGGCAACAGCGCCGAAAAACCGCGAGTGCATGTCGATCCCGGTCCGATCGACGTACCGTCATTTGACCCCGACGAGGATAAATACGTGTTGCTTGCCTGGAACGATCTGGGGATGCACTGCATATCAGACAGCGATCCTTACTGGGTCCTGCTGCCGCCGGCCAACGACTTGATGGTCCAGTTGATCAGGAGGGGGGACAAGCCCGAGTTGGTTACCGACCAGGTGATCATCGAGTACCAGGTGGAACCGGACTTTGCAAACCCGGCTTCCCACGTCGCCTTCTGGAATTACGCCCACCAGATTTTCGGCAAGTCCCTCAAGCCCAACGTAGGGCTATCGGGTAACGGGCTTGCCGGGCAGATGAAGTTCAATGCCGAGCGCAAGGTGTTCGAAGCCGACCTGATACCGGTGGTCCCCTACCCCGACTCGGGCGGTTTCAACCCTTATCCCGTGTTTACCATCACGGCCAGGGACAAGAAGACCGGCAAGGTGCTGGCCCGCACCAAGACTACCGCGCCCGCCTCGACCGAGATGGGTTGTCGCAACTGCCATGGGGGCAAATGGCGGGTAGCCGGGGTGGCCGGTATCAGCGCCGAAACCGCCATGGACGTCCTCAAGATGCACGACAAGCACAACCGCACCGACCTGCTGGCAAGGTCGCGCCGGGGAAAACCGGTTCTTTGCCAGTCCTGCCACAGCGATCCCATCCTGGGGGCCGAGGGCGACGGGAAAAGGCTGAACCTGCCCGCGGCCATCCACGGCTGGCATGCGAATTACCTTTCCGGGCGGGGGGTCGAGGCATGTTTCAACTGCCATCCCTCTTCACCCCAGGGTCCGACAAGGTGCCTGCGGGGTGTTCACTCCAGGTCCCTGGATTGTACCGTTTGCCATGGAAAGCTTGAGGATCACGCCCTGAGCCTGCTCAAGGCCGAGGCTGCAAAGGGCAAGGCGGAGGCCCGCCGCCTGATGGCCAACCTGGTTCCCAGGCAAGTGCCCTCGGTAGATCAGGTGAAATCCCGCACCCCATGGTTCAGTGAACCGGATTGCCTGGCTTGCCACAAGGATTACGGCAGGTCTCCGGAAGGAGCGTCGGGGTACAACAGCTGGACCGCGGGCAGGCATGAGCTTTACCGCGAGAGCCATGGCCGCCACGGGTCCTTGATGTGTGAGGCTTGCCACGGAGCACCCCATGCCATCTTCCCGTCCGCCAATCCTTACGGTTTCAACCGGGACAACATTGCGCCCATCCAGTACCAGCTCAAGGCCGCCAGCCTGGGCAAGGGCAATTGCCGGGTATGCCACCTGAAAAAGCCGGGTCGGGGAGGACATCATCCGGGCATGTAGAAAACAGCTTTCCGGCCGAAAGGGGCGATAAAGACCGGACCCTACCCCAATTCCGGGAAACGGTCCGGTCTTTTGCGGCCCTGCGGTTTTTCCCCTAACGGCCGATGGCTCCATAGTGGGTTATCCGGAACCGAGAAAATCGGCGATCATTTTTGCTGCCGGTGCGATTTGGTCCGGACCCAGCCAGATTATTTCGGGATCGGCCCTGAACCAGGTAAGCTGACGCTTGGCATAGCGCCGGTGATCACGCTTGATCAGTTCGACCGCCTTTTGCCAGGTTATTTCGCCATCGATATAGGCGGTCATTTGGCGGTAACCCAACGATTGCATCGCTTTGAGGTGGGGGCCGAATCCACCGCAGAGCAACCCTTCGACCTCTTCCAAAAGCCCCTCTTCCACCATCAGCTCGACCCGCTTTTCTATCCGTTCATACAGACTTTGGCGGGGCATGTTCAAACCGATCTTCAGGGTCCGATAAGGCTGCTCTTTGAAACCGTGGGCCCGGTGATGGGCAGACAAGGGGGTCCCGGTCCGGTGGAATACTTCCAGGGCTCTGACCACCCGGTAAGTATCATTGGGGTGCAACCTGGCCGCGGTTTCCGGGTCAACTTTGGAAAGTTCGCCGTGCAGTGCCCGGGGCCCGAGGGATTGCGCCTTTTGCTGCAGCATTTGCCGCAGCCTGGTATCTTTGGCCTCTGCCTTGAAAAGCCCCTTCAGCAGCGCCTTTATGTAAAGGCCGGTGCCGCCGACGACAAACGGCAGGATATT
>JALVRI010000341.1 GCA_027031325.1 Desulfobacteraceae bacterium | reverse complement strand
GTCTCGACCGCTTCTATGGCAGGTTCGGCCAGGGGTTTGGCCTTTACGAACCATTGGCGGGACAGGTTCGGCTCAACCACGTTCTTGCAACGGTAGCAATGACCGACAGCGTGCTTGTGATCTTCTATTTTGACCAGTAGGCCTTGCTGCTGCAATGCTTCGACCACCGCTTTGCGGCACTGGAAGCGCTCCAGCCCGGCAAACCGGCCGGCCTTTTCGGTCATGCTGCCGTCGTCGCCGATGACTTTTACCATTTCCAGGCCGTGGCGCTTGCCGATTTCAAAGTCGTTGGGATCGTGGGCCGGAGTGACTTTCAGGGCCCCGGTACCGAACCGGCGGTCGACATAGGTGTCCCTGATGATGGGGATGGACCTGTCCATCAGGGGCAAGATGACGTGGTCTGAAGGCAAGTTCCGGTAGCGTTCGTCTTCCGGGTGAACGGCCACCGCCGTGTCGCCCAGCATGGTTTCCGGACGGGTAGTGGCTACCACCAGGCCTTGGCTTTGGCCCGGAAACAGGTAGCGGATATGGTAAAGCTTGCCGTCTAATTCTTCGTGCTCCACTTCCAGGTCGGACAAGGCCGTGTTGCAGCGCGGGCACCAGTTGATGATATAATGCCCCCGGTAGATCAAGCCTTCCCGGTAGAGTTGGACGAAAACCTTGCGTACGGCCCGGGAGAGGCCTTCGTCCATGGTGAACCTTTCCCGCTGCCAGTCGCAGGAGGCGCCCAGGCGTTTGAGCTGATTGATGATGGCGTTGCCGTATTCTGTCCTCCAGCGCCAGACTTCCTGGATGAACTTTTCCCGGCCAAGCTGGTGCCGGTCCTTGCCTTCGGCGGCCAACTTGCGCTCGACCACGTTCTGGGTTGCAATTCCGGCATGGTCGGTGCCGGGCATCCAGAGTACATTGTCCCCCTTGAGTCGCCGGTAGCGGCAGAGGATGTCCTGCATGGTGTTGTTGAGTGCATGTCCCATGTGCAGAACGCCGGTGACGTTGGGCGGGGGGATGACGATTGAAAATGGTTTTGCCTGGCTTTGTTCGCTGGCGGCAAAAAGGCCTTCTTTTTCCCAGAAAGCGTACCATGCTTGTTCAACCCTGGTCGGGTCGTATGCTTTTTCCAGAAGATCGGCGCACATCGATTGAAACTCCTTTCACCGCTACCAGTTCCCGGAAACAGCAGGCAGGGGCGGTTTCAGCTTTAACCCTTGCTCAGCAATTGCGGTTTGTGCCTAAAATAAAAGGGGATTAAATTATTAATCCCCTCAAAAAATCAAGCAAATTTTTCCTGAAAGCCTTCAGACTAGCTGTTTTCGTCCAGCAAGGCTCTCTTGATCCGTTCTATTTCCGCTTCAACGGCCCTTTCGATTGTTTCAACGATCAACTGTTCTATCCGGTGGCCGAAGCGTTTCTCAATGACTTTCTCGATAGCGGATTCGATTTCAGCGGCGGTGGCCGAAAGCTCCTGGTCTTCGGGCTCTTCGTCCAGCTCCAGGCCGAGGTTTTCGGCTATGTCGTCGAAAATGTTTTCCTCCTCTTGGTCGACAAGATCCTGCTCGATACCTATCTTGATCTCTTCTCCAGGTTCCTTGTCATCCGGACCAGCTTCGGCTTCCAGATTGGGCGCCAGGTCGATTACCCGGGTTTGGCCGTCTTCCGGCAGGTCTTGTCCTGCACTATTGGCCAAGTCCGTTTCGGTTTCCAGCGGTTCGTCATGGGTCTTTGGGGCTGGTTCATCTTCAGCCGGGCTTTTTTCCGGAGTTTGCATTACGGCCGAAGGTTTTTGATCGCCTGAAAGTGTCTCTTCATCCTGGGCTTCAGCCCGCAAGAATTCTTCTGCCGGCGCGTGAGAATCGTCGGCTTTTATTTCCGCCTCCTGTTGTGCCGCTTCCCGTTCTTCAGTACCGGTCTCATCTTTCATCTTGTCTTCAGGGCGGACGGCAACCTCCGATTCCGGTTCAAGCACTTCAGACAGTTCAAAGATATTCTCATCCGAATCCTCAGTCCTGTCCGCCTGGTTTTCTTCCACCATTTCACTCGGTCCGGTGACTGATTCCCGGCTTTCGACGACGTCTTCCAGTTCGATGATGGAGTCGTCCCGTGGGGTTTGGGTTGCGGTTTGGTTTCGGCCGTCGCCGGTATCGGTTTCGACGATTTCTTTCAGCTCGATGATCGGTTCCCGGTCTTCGACGACGTCTTCCAGTTCGATGATGGAGTCGTCCCGTGGGGTTTGGGCTGCGGTTTGGTTTTGGCCGTTGCCGGCGGCGGTCTCGACGACCTCTGTCAGCTCGATGATCGGCTCGTCGGTTTCATCCAACTCCATATCCGGTGTCAGTTCCAGAGGCTTGCCGCTGGCTTGATTGCGCTCTTCCATATTTCCCCCGTGTTTGTTATGAAACCAAAAGGTTTGGGAAAGTTCCTTCTGCTGACCTCATCGGCATGGGAACAGGAAAGTTTAGCGAAGTTTAACCATGATTTCAGGCACCAACACAAAAGCACGCTAACATACAAAAAATGGTGCTGTCAAGAAATTACTCCTTAAGATCTTTATTAAATTGACAATTCTGGCTTGGATGCTTAAGGCCTGCGGCAGGGCTGGAGCTGGTTGTTAGGCATGCGACGTTTTTTTTTCCATGGTAGTGTTGAGGCAGGATCTAGAGTTGCTGTCAGGGGGACAGAGGCTCACCATCTGGGCCGTGTTCTGCGTCTTAGGCCGGGGCAAGAAATTGTCATGGTAAGCGGTGACGGTAAGCAGTTTACCGCCGTGATCGAGGCTTTCGAAAAGGACCAGGTCCAACTGCGGGTCATGGAAGAAAGAGAGCCGGCCGGGGAACCGCGCCTCAGCATAACGGTTGCCCAGGGGTTTTTGAAAGAAAAAAAGATGGACCGCCTGGTCCGCAGCCTGACCGAACTGGGAGTTTGCCGGTTTATCCCCGTCATCTGCAACCGCAGCGTGGCGCGTCCTTCCGGCGGGCGGATGGAAGCCCGCTTGCAGCGCTGGCAGCGCATCAGTCGGCAATCTGTCAAGCAATGCCGCCGCTCTTGCAGCCTGGAAATCCGGCCGGCTGTCGAATTCAGTGCGGCCCTGGAGCATGCCCTTCCAGATCAATTGAAACTTTTTTTCTGGGAAGAGGAAAATAAAAAGCCGCTTGAGGGAAGGCTTGAAACGGTTCCGGCTTCGGCGTTCATAATGGTGGGACCTGAAGGGGGGTTTACTCCCGGCGAGGCCCGTTTGGCACGGGAAGCCGGGTTTACCCTTGCCGGACTGGGTCCAAGGATCCTGAGGGCCGAAACAGCAACCCTGGCGGCGGTTGTCCTGGTACAATACCTCTGGGGTGACATGGGGCAAAATATGCTTGACAATCATCCATCCCTTTAATAAATACTTCAAGCTTCATAACGGCAGTATTTTTTGTTTGCCGAGGTAGCTCAGTCGGTAGAGCAGGGGACTGAAAATCCCCGTGTCGGCAGTTCGATTCTGTCCCTCGGCACCATTAATAATCTAATAAAGGGTTTTCGTATAATGCGGAAGCCCTTTATTTATTTCAACCCGGATTATGCACTTCAATGCCTACAAAGTAATTTCATTGAATTATTGTATAGTTGGCATGTTTTGTTTCCTCTTGCGCCTGTACGCGAAAGGTAAAGTTCAATCCGTGATAAGACCTCAGGCATTCGAAGCCGCAGGGGGCTTGTGATTTTAGCGAATCTGCTTTGTTGGAGGGCAGTTGAAGTACTAGAGCAGGTCTGCCTGCCCTCGGCCTTGCCTCTTCGGCAAACTCGCCAGCTGCAAAATCCGGGTTGAATAGGAAAGATTCAGATTAGCCTTCGATATACTTCTTTTCGATGGCCTATTTTCAAAACCATAATCACCAGGGTATCTTCGTGGATTTCATAAATTATCCGATAATCGCCCACCCGAATCCGATGAAATGGATTGTCGCCCTTCATTTTCGTGGTAGCTGGATCCGGCAAACTATCTTCGAAGCTGTCAATTTTATCTCGAATTCGCCGACGATCCGGTTTAGGAAGTTTTTTAAGAACCTTCGCCGCAGATCTTTTAAATTCGATCCTATATTTCAAAGCTCAAGCTCCTGGCGAAGCTTTTCCCAGGAAATACTTTCTCCCGGTTCATTTCGGGCCTTCCAGGCATCATCGATATCCATTTGTTCTTCAATTTCCTGCAGGAGCTTCAGATCATCAATTGATACAATGGCAGCCAGTGGTTCCCCTCTCCTGGTCAATACGAATGATTCTTTGCCGTATGCGACTCTATTTATAATATTCGCAAATTTTTTCCTCGCATCGGCAGTAGATATTATGTTTAACATTATGATCACCTTTTGTACAATTTAATATTATTGTAATTATTGTACATAAAATACAACATATTGCCCATGATGTCAATGTTATATATCACTTACAATAACAATATCTTATAACATATGCATGGCCTTCGGTTGTCAAGAGAAAAACCTCTCCTCTAGATCGGTAAATCGGGTAAAATAATCATATCTTCCGTCTTTGGATCGGATATCTTGCCAACCGGCTCGCTGGTTCCATCTTGCGTCTTCTATCGCGGGAGTCAGAGCGAACAATATATCGCGTCTGCAGCAAACATCTATCGGGACTGACTGATCGAGCAAAGAGGATCTTTGACAATCAGCGTGATGTCTTTGCAAGGCAGCATCAGAATATTTTCGGGCAGCCCTTGTCTTGACGCAGTCAAAGGTAAGGGGCTTGTTGTGGTTTACACAACATCCAGTTAGGGTGTCATTCAGGCAAGGTGGGTCAGTTTTAGGTTGGCATAACCAGATGGTATCCCACTGGAAGATTTCCAAGAG
>JALVRI010000340.1 GCA_027031325.1 Desulfobacteraceae bacterium | reverse complement strand
GGGCACCGACGGCGGTTTTGCCCGAAAAATACAGGTAGACACAATTCCGGGTTCCGGTTTATAAGCCTATCCAGGATTTCCGAAACCTTTGGATGTTTAACTGAATCGGGCGGCCGGTCAATCCGGCCGCCCGCAAGCCGGAAGCATGATGAAAACCCTTGCCACCTGTGTTCATCCCGAAGGCCGCTTCGTCTGGGCGGTGCACAAACCCGGTTTCAGGGTCGCCAATCTGCGGGAAAAGGACTATCCCGGCGCCATCGGCTTCCTCGGAGACAAGGCCATCTCAAACCGGCCCAATTTCCCGCCTGCTGACGTCGAAGTTCCGCAGGCGGACTGGATCTATGAAATCCGAAATCCGTTTGCCTTCAAAGGAGCAACTTTTATCGGCAAGAAATGGGCCGATGCCAGGGCTGCAAACCCAGGTTCGATAATCCTCCCGGAGCCATGCCGGGTATCGTTGCAGCGCTGCCTGGAAAAAGCCCTGGAGAAAAAGATTTCGGCCGACATGCTGGAAAGGATCTACGGCTTGTTGCCTGAAAGCCTGAAGCTGGCCCTGGCGACAACCTCCACCGACAGTTGCGAGCTGGTGATGCTGGCCGAACAGGCCTGCCGTTTTCACCGCCGCCGGCCGGGGGCGGCGCCGGATGCCCCGGCCTACATCGACGGCGGCAAACCCGACATCCGCGATCATCTCCTGTTCGAGGCCCTGGCCAATAATCCCCACTTGCCGGATGAATACAAGCTGGCCATGGTGTTGCGGCCTGGAGCACAGGGTAACAGCCAAATCGTTGGGGAATGGCGCGACGGCTCCAGCCACGTCTTCGAATACCTTCGGGCCAATTCCTATATACCCTGGGGACATTACGCGGCCAACATGGCCCACGACAGTATCCGCTACAGCATAGGCAGCCTGACGGCCAAAGACATGCTGGGCATGCGCCATCTTTACTACCAGCGCACTTTCATACGCCTGGCAGAAGCCCTCTCCATCAGGGTCGCTGCCAGGCGACGCTCCCTGGCAGCGGCTGAACTCGACCGGTTGCAGCAACAGCTCAGCAAGGCCCTCGAATCTTCGCAAACGGCTGCCGGACTACCCTTCAAGGCCACCCTTTGGGGTTGGAATTACGGCTTCGATTTCGCCCCCAGCGGCTACCGCTTGCACGCCTCCCACCAGCAGATCCACCAGCAGTACGCCATGGTGCCGGTATCGGCAGGATCGGACGCACCGGACTGTTATTGCTGCGGAGAACTGGTCCAGCAATTTGTAAGGCAATACGGCCGGCAGACCGGGAAGGGATTCTTCGAAACCTATTTTCGGGCCATAGCTTCCAACCGCCGCCTGGACGGGCGGAGTGACCTGCCGGCAGACCTGGTGGTACATGCGGACAAGCAGGTGATGCTGGTGGTACCCAAGGCCCAGACCTCCCAGTGGGAGCTGCAGCTTGTCTGCCGGCTGCCGGTCGGCCACGTTGCCGAGGCCGACGGCCGAACCCGCCGCAGCCTGGATAAAGGCCTTTTCCTGGCCATGAAAGTCCTGACGGCCATGGGAGCCCGAATGGTAACCGTTCTGGAGTATTCCCGGCCTTTCCAGGCCGAAGACCGCGACCAGCGCCTGATGTACGTCTTTTTACCGCGCCTGCCCCAGTCACCCGGTGCCTTCAGCGAAGCCCAGCTGAGGTGGATCAACGGCCACTACCCCGAAGATTTCGCCCGGGCCTGCAGGAGCCGTCTCGCACCTGCTCTGGAACAATGGGAATCTGAAAGCGGCGGTCAAACCTGAACCCGGAAAAAACCGGAAATCAACATCCTCTTCCCGGCTGGTCAAAAACGGTAATTGACACCTGCCATCAACTCGAAAGACTCCCAGTTGACCTCGTTGAGCATGGTCTCGGACCGGCTGCCGTTGGTCATGAAGACCCGGTCCACCCCGGAATCGGTCTCCCATTTCCGGTACCGGCCGGAAAGCGAAAAATCCCAGTTGGATCGAAAACCGAACAACCACTGGGCGCCCAGCACCAACCCGCGGCCGTCGGTCTCATGTTCGAAGCTTTTGGGATGCTGAAAGTCATCCCGCAGGTTCCAGTCGGCCTCGGCATAGTAATCCGCAAGGTGGTACTCGGCGCTCATCACAAAGCGCGTTTCATGCCCTTGTTTTCTCTTGGCCGGGGTGCCGAAAATCAGGTCGAATCCGATCCAGGGACCGTTCCAGCGGGCCTTGTAAGTACTGTCCAGGCCGGCAAAAGCCCCGGTCGGCGGAATGACCTGGAAGCCGTCTGTTATCCGCAGGTTCTGTTTGTGGATGGAATAGCCCAGCATGGGTGCCAGGCGGCAATAGTCGGTGCCGAAGGTAAACAGCCAGCCGAGCCCCAGGGAAGCGTCCCAGACCTGATCGTCCTCGGTAAGGTTCAGGCTGCGGGAAAATTCGGCCGTCCGATTGTCGGCGGCATAGTCGGAATCACGGTTTTGGCCGTCATAGATCCATCCGTAGTCGACCAGGGCGCGGAGATAGAACCTGCGATTTACCACCGCCCTGGCCTGGAGCTTGATCTGGATGATTTCAAGATCCGACCATTCCAGCTCGGAAAGGACATTCGGATTGGTGCCGCTGCTGTTGCCGGCGATATTCCAATCCAGGTTATCGTGACGGTAACCGATTCCTGCCTCCAATTCACCTTCCAACTGCCGTCCTTTGTGTTCAACCAGCTTCTGGGAGGCAACCGTATCAAGGGGCAAACCGAATCCGGCAATCAAAAAGATCAGGATCGGTCCGGCCCACCTGTGCAACAAACGCCGCAACATAGGCACTCTCCTTTTGCAAGCCGCCCGGCCGGAAGCTTACCACCGGCCGTAAAGAGAAAAGTTGTCCGTAACCGCCCTTTTGTGCCCGGCCTCCGCCTCGCATCTTCGCCGAACTTTCCGGCCGCAAAATCCGGGCTCAAAGCCATATCGGGGTGTCACGTCCCTGGTCGCCATTGGATGGGGGCAAAGCAGACGTCAGCAACAACGATATAAAATATCAGGGCAAAATGCCACCCTGAAATATATCGGCAGGAATCATGGAAAGGTGAGAGATAAAAGGACGCTCAGAGCTTTTGCCGTCGGGTCCATGTTATGTTGGAGACAAAAAGGGCTTACAACTCGCCCAACTTGCCATGCCACGCACACCGCTGGCAATAAAGCTCGGTGCTCTCATCGACAGGACAATCGTCGTCCGGGTCCACCGGACGGAGGGTGCCCTGGCGTAACTCAAAGACACTCACATCGAACTGGTCTTCAGGATTGCTTTTTACGTGAAATGATATCGATCCGCATACCGGACATGCCATGGTATCATCCCCCTGTTAAGGACTCAGCCTTACTTTATGGGGGCCGGCGCCGCTTTGCGCCCGCCCTCCCGTTTGGCGGTTCGACTAGTCCACCTTGAAAAAAGCCCCGGACTTTGCCCTGCATACCGGGCAGCTGTCCGGTGGTTCGCCTTCAACCGTATAGCCGCATACCGAGCAGACATAGTAATCCACTTCGGGAAGATCATCCAGGTTGTCAAGGGCCTTGCGATACAAGTCAGCATGAATCTTCTCCACCTCGTTGGCATAGGTGAAACTGCGCAGGGCCGTCTTGTTGCCTTCCTCGCGGGCGGCTTCGATCATATCCGGATACATGGATTGAAACTCGAAGGTTTCACCGGCAATGGCCGCCTCCAGGTTGGCGCGGGTGTCACCGACGGCCTTGAGGGCCTTGAGGTGACTGTGGGCATGGATTGTCTCGGCCTCGGCAGCGGCCCTGAAAAGCCTGGCCACCTGGGGATAACCTTCTTTTTCGGCCTTTTGGGCAAAGGCCAGGTACTTGCGGTTGGCCTGGGATTCACCTGCAAAAGCTTCTTTCAGGTTCTGTTCGGTCTTGTTCAACTTGTTCCTCCTCCGATGTTGAAAGTTGTCGCAAGAAATCGACCGGCTCAATTGTAATTCAGACCGGCCTCCAGTCTTGACAACCATTTTGAACATACAATTTACATGCCGCTTTTCAAAATCCAGCCGGCCCCCGGAATGATAAGGCGCCTGGATGGCCGTTGCTTCTTGCGTGATTTGAAGAAACGATTTCAAATCACCTTCATACCCACCGCTCACCAGACCTTGCTGCTTGATTTTATTACATTTGTGATTCCAGGCACAAGTTTGCAGCGTATCATGAATGTCTCATGATACACCTGTCAGTCCGATACACCCGGCCCTGTTTTGCTTGACTTGAAACCGTTTGTAACCTAATAATTGATCTCAAGCTGTACTTTCCCGTTAGGTTCGGTTCGACAAACCTTTCAACAAAAGGAATACATATGCTACGTCGGGGGGCGCTTGCCGATCAGATGGGCCTGATGAAAGATCAGGATGTCTTCTTGGAACGTCTAAAGCTATTGATAATAATGACAAAAGCCTTCTTGAGGGGATACCCTCTGGGCGACCGGCGGCGGGCTGCGGTAATCGAAAATGCCCGCTGTGTTTTTTATCAGGTACTTCAACATTCGGCAGGTGACCCCGGCAACAGTAAGATTGACCACCTCTTTTTTCAACGCGCCCAACTACTGGCCGTAATGGCCCAGTCTTTTGCCGAGGGCAATCCGGTGGGCGCTTTCCGCAAGAAAGCCATCGAGGACAACGTCACCTGGATATGTGAGCATCTGGCCGAGACTCTCGGTGTCAGCAAGATGGAATTTTTAAAAGTAGCGTGAGGAATACCATCAAAGAGAACGTCAAAATCACGGTGGTGGAGCACGATCGCCTGACACGTGAATTCGTCGTCAACGTGTTGATGTACTGTGTCAACCGCGAGGTTAAAGGCCTTGAGCTAGGCAG
>JALVRI010000339.1 GCA_027031325.1 Desulfobacteraceae bacterium | reverse complement strand
GCAAATACGGCCTTGCAGGGCAGGCCGGTATAGAAAAACAATATAACCATGAATATGAACAAGAAAAAGAAAAAGAAAAAGAAAAAGCAGATCGCTCCGAACGCGATTATAAATACCATCAATCCGCCTGACAAGTCCGCCGAAAACAACAAGTCGCTGGTCAAGTACGACCCCCTGCAGCGATACCTGGCTGAAATCAGCCGTTACCGGTTGCTTACGAGGGAAGAGGAAATTGAGCTTGGACGCCGCGTCCAGGAAGAAGGCGACATGGAAGCGGCTTATCAACTGGTGACTTCCAATCTAAGGCTTGTTGTAAAGATTGCTCTTGAATTCCAGCGTTTATGGATGCAAAATTTGCTGGACCTGATCCAGGAAGGCAACATCGGCCTGATGCAGGCGGTCAAGAAGTTCGATCCGTATAAAAATGTCAAATTTTCCTACTACGCTTCTTTCTGGATCAAGGCTTACATTTTGAAATTCATCATGGACAATTGGCGCCTGGTGAAGATCGGCACTACCCAGGGGCAAAGGAAACTGTTTTTCAAGCTCAAAAAAGAGAAACAGAAGCTGATCGAAGAAGGTTTTGATCCCAAACCGAAGCTGTTGTCACAGCGCCTGGGAGTCTCCGAGCGGGAAATCATAGACATGGATCAGAGGCTGGACGGGTGGGATGTCTCTCTCGACGCTCCTGTCAAAGACGATTCCGATACGGGCCGGATTGATTTTCTGAAAGAAGATACCGCTTCGGCCGAGGACAAGGTTGCGCGCAAAGAGATGGAGGTCCTGGTCCATAACAAGGTTGCTGAATTCAGAAAACAGCTCAACGAACGCGAGCTGATGATATTCGACAAGCGGATTTTTTCCGACACCCCGGTTACCCTGCAACAAATAGGTGATCAATACGGCATTTCACGAGAACGGGTCCGCCAGATTGAAAAAAACGTCGTCAAGAAGATGAGAGAGTTTTTCAAGAACCAAATACCCGATTTTGAGACCTACAATCAAAGGCGCTGATTCCACCCACCAATCCGGGCTTGGATGATAGCGCCGGATATTGCCTTAATTATGAATACCATAAAGTACCTGTCGGTGGCCGTCCTGGCAATGGTATTGTCGGCAGCGTTTGCAGGATGTTCATGGCACCGCAGTCCGGATACGGGCCATGGGCCAAGCGGCCGAACTTCGCTTGAAAGCAGATCGCAAGCTGTTTCCAGCCGGGCCACCACCTCTTCTGCTGAAAGCAGGTATTATTACCTGGCGGCCCAGAAAGAACTCAACGCAGGAAAGCCCGAGGGGGCCGAGGAGTTTTTGAAACTGGCCATAGCTGCAGATCCGACCGCTCCCGAGTTGAAAATCGAGCTTGCGGCCATCTACCTGCGCAGGCAGCAGTTCGATGCGGCTCTCAATCTTGTCCAACAGGCTATTGAAATCGAACCTGGCAACCTTCCGGCATGGAGATTGAAGGCAGGCCTGCTCTATCGCCGTGGCAAAATCGAGCAAGCGGCCATTGCCTACGAGCATGCGCTGTCTCTGGGACCACGCCAGCAAGGGGTTTACATCGTTTTGGGCCGGCTTTACCTGGATCGCGGGCGCTGGGTGGATGCTGCCAGGATTTTTTCAAAGATGACCAAGGTTTTTCCCCGGGATTACACCGGATATTATTACCTGGGACGGGCCCTTGAAGCCATCGGTGACATGGACGGGGCTGAAGAAAACTACCACAAGACCCTGGAACTTTCACCCACCCTTCAGGAGCCACGCTGGCATTTGATCGCTATTTACCAGCGCCGGGGACGGTTCCGGAAAGCGGCTGAAATGTGCCGCCGGATTCTCAGTCAGGATCCAACCAATTACCGGGCATCCATGACTTTGGCGATCATCTTGCGCCGTCTTGGCAGGACAGAAGAAGGGTTGCAGATCCTGTCCGAGTTGGGTCGCTCGGCGGAGCATAACCCCGAGCTGCTGCAACCACTTGTCAAACAATATATCGACACGGGAAAGTACCAGCAGGCCGTCTGGTTGTTGAAGGGCATGCTCCTTGGCGATCCTGAAAGTTCGGCTCTCCATTACGTTCTTGCAGTTACCTACGATGAAATGGAGGAACCTCTAGCCGCTCTGGAGCACTTCAGGAAGGTTCGGGAGGACAGCGACTTCTACGACAATACCGTTGTTCAGATCGCCTCCCTCTACCAGCAGCTGAACCGGATAGACCAAGGTATCGCCTATCTGGAGACAGTGATTGCGTCACGTAAACCAAAAGGTGATTACTATCTTTATCTGGCAGGATTTTACGAGCAGAAGAAGATGTATCGCAAGGCCCTCGAAAAGATAGAAGAAGGGTTGAAACTCGACGGCTCCAATCCGCGCCTTTATTTCAGGCTTGGTGTCGTCTATGACAAGCTGGGCCGCAGGCGGGAATCAATCGCCGCCATGCGCAAGGTGCTGGAATTGAAGCCTGAAGATGCCAGAGCCCTTAACTACCTTGGATATACTTTTGCAGACATGGGTACCAACCTGGCGGAAGCCGAAAGGCTGATCCGCAAGGCTTTGAAAATCAGGCCGGATGACGGCTACATCACCGACAGCCTGGCATGGGTCTATTACAAGCAGGGCAGATACAATGCCGCCCTGGAATGGATGCGCAAGGCGGTCAAATTGGTACCCGACGATCCGGTTATTATGGAACATCTTGGCGATGTCCTTCTTAAACTCAACCAGAAAGAAAAAGCCCTGGATGCCTATTTGAGATCCCGCCGGTTGCGCAAGGACAAGCGCCCCCGGACCCTTGAGGACAAGATCCGCAGGCTCCAGGAAAATCGCCGCAGGGAACCCATAGAAAATGGGGATTAACAGGCCGTTGAAAAACGTCGTGAGCGCAGGTCAGACAAGCCAAAATGCGACCCAAAAGCGCGGTTTGTTGGTAATAAATGAGCATTTTGAGCATGATTTTAGCGCCTTATGGCCAAGCGGAATAGTTTTTCTACAGCCTGTTAAAAACATTCCGTCCGGCAACCGTCTCATTGGGACGGGGCCGGATGAGATCTTGGCTCGCTTTTGCCTGGTGGTTTGCTTGGCAATGCTGGTTTTGACGGCCGGTTGTGCCGGATGGTTCAGGCCTCCCACCCAGGACCAGGACGCAAGGACCCTGCTGGAAAGGCTGGCATATTCAAAAGCCGGCCCTGGAAATGTGAAAGCCGTCGGCAGCCTTGAGGTCAGGCACGGCGGGCAAATCCGCACCCTCAGGGTTGCCCTTGCCCTCCAGATGCCTGACAGGCTGAGGGTAGAGCTGCTTTCTTTCATCGGCCAACCTCTGGCCAGGATCGCAGCCCGGGACGGCAGGCTTCAGTTTCAAGAAATCGGCCGCTGCCGGGGGAGACTGGAAACGATGGGCGGCAATGGCCTGGAGCGGCTGCTGGGAATAAAGTTGTCGGTGACGGACCTGGTTTCGGTTATCAGCGGCGGCTTGCCCGAAAGGCGGCTTGTAAAAGACAATTTTGCAATCCGGGGCAAGGATCCCGGAACCGTTTTGATAAAAACCCGGTGGCATCAGCTAAGGGCAAAGATTGCCATCGGCAGCCCGCCTTGGCAACTTCCCCTGTCCTATGAACGATACTATCCTGATGGAAAGCTTGCTTACAGGGTGTGCTGGCTGCAATGGAAGACGGTCGCCGGACAAAAGCTTCCCACCGCTTTGCGTTTTGAAAATGAACGTGGCGATAGGGTCGATCTGAGGTTGCGCCGTATTTGGCGTCCGGATCATTTACCTGAAACATTGTTTGATTTGGCCTCTTAGAAGTTATAATCCCGGATTTTGCAGCCGGCGAGTTTGGCGAAGATGCGAGGCGGAGGGCGGGCATTTGAGGTGCATTATCCGGGATAATTTCGCTAAAAATAGTGCCCGCCAGAAAGCCGAAGCTAGATTCGGCCGCATCTATTTACCCGGCGCCGGAAGGGTCCGTAATGTGTCCGGAAGATGGCAAAATCAGGCCCGATCCATCAGATGGCCGAAATAAAGTCCCTTTGGGATTCCCCTCTTTTGTCGCCGATATAACCTTGGGCAAGCTGGCTAAATGGTTGCGTCTGGCCGGCCTGGACACGGTCCTGGAACCGGGCATTCCTGACGCCTTGAAACTGGCCGCTCACATAAGGCAAGGCCGGATAGGTTTGACAAGATCTTTCAAGGTGGCTGAAAGGCTCGTCGGCTCCAGCAGGCTGTTGAAAAACGTCATGAGCGCAGGCCAGGCAAGGCAAAATCCGAACAAAAAGCGTAGTTTATTGGTAATAAATGAGCATTTTGAGCAGGATTTTATCGCCGTACGGCCAAGCGTTCTTCAACAGCCTGCTGGAGTGATCCTGGTACGCCATGACCAAGTGGCCGGGCAGTTGAGGCAGGTAATGGAGGAGGTTGGACTGGGGCCGGACCAACTGCTTCCCTTTTCACGTTGCTGCCTGTGCAACGCCTTGCTTGGGAAGGTGGATAGAGACCTTGTCAAGGGGCTTGTACCGGATTATGTTTGGCAAACCGCCGAAAACTTCAAGCAATGCCGTGGTTGCCGGCACATTTATTGGCCGGGATCTCACCTCGAAAAGGCCCGCCGGAGGCTTGAAGACTGGCTGGGATGAAATGCGGGCGGGACGGTTTGCCCGGATGCCAGGCACCTGGTGCAGTGCAAGAATCATTGTTACGGAGCTTGTGGGGATCGTTCAGAAAAAAGGAAGGAACAAAATGGCACGGGGGTCATCCAAGGTTGTCGCCCTGGAGGCACGTTTGGAAAAATGCAGCAACGTGATTACCCTGGGCGTGAAGCCCAACTGGAACGATTACTCTCCGAGCCAGCGCAAGATGATCCTGGAAGCGGG
>JALVRI010000338.1 GCA_027031325.1 Desulfobacteraceae bacterium | reverse complement strand
CGGATAGGCGGCATGGAGGTTTTGCGCAGGGTCAGGCGGCGGCAGCCCGAGGTCAAGGTGATCGTGATCACCGGGTACTCCAGCGTGCCTTCGGCCGTGGAAGTGATGAAACTCGGGGCCTACGATTATCTTCCGAAACCTTTTACTCCCGAAGAGCTGCGCGCCGTGGTGAACCAGGCGGTTGCCGAAAGACAACTTGAAGCGGAAAACCGCCGCTTCAAGGAGACCGGCCGATCCGGTCCCCGCCCGACCCACCAGCTCATCGGCAACAGCCCCGGGATGAAGAAGGTGGTTCAGATGGTGGCCAAGGTCGCCCCCACCGAATCTACAGTGGTCATATCCGGTGAAAGTGGTACCGGCAAGGAGTTGATCGCAAGGGCCGTTCACGCCAACAGCAAGCGGGCCGACAAGGTTTTCTTTGCCGTCGATTGCGCCACGCTTTCGAAAGATTTGCTCGAAAGTGAATTGTTCGGCCACCGCAAAGGTGCTTTTACCGGCGCCTACAAGGATAAAGAGGGTATTTTCCTGAGGGCCGACGGCGGTACTGTTTTCCTGGATGAAATAAGCAATATCGACATGGACGTTCAGGGCAAGTTACTGCGCTTTCTTGAAACCCGCGAATTTTTGCCCCTGGGAGCCTCCAGGCCGGTAAAGGTCGATGTTCGTCTCATCTTTGCTTCCAACCGCAACCTGAAAGAAATGGTGTCCAAGGGGCTTTTCAGGGAAGATTTCTATTACCGCATCTTTGTCTATCCCATAGAGCTGCCCCCGCTGCGGGAAAGAAAGGAAGATATCCTGCCCATAGCCTACCATTTCCTTTCCCTTTTCAGTCGAAAACTGGGAAAGAAAATATCGGGTTTCAGCGATGAAGCCGGCAGGCAACTGAACGCTTTCCAATGGCCCGGTAACGTGCGCCAGTTGCGCAACGTAATCGAACGGGCGACAATCTTGTGTGAAACCGACCGGATCGGGGCCCAGGATCTTGCCCTGACCGATGAAAGCCACGACCTGGCCGACCTGATAGATTACGTGCCGGAAACCAATACCGCCTTGAAGCAGATAAAAAAGCAGATTCGCCAGAAGGCCATCGCCAAGGTGGAGAAAAACTTTCTGCTCAACGCCCTGTCCAAGGCGGACTGGAACATCACCCGGGCGGCCGCCAGGGTCGGCCTCCAGCGCAGCAACTTCCAGGCCATGATGAAAAAACATGGAATCAAGCGCCCTGCCGGCCGCTGACGACCCGCTGCGACTTGGCCCCGGCCGATCTTAAGAAGGCATTTTTAATACACTGTATATAAAAATTATGCACATCGAGTTGGGCTTGGTTCCATGTCCCATTTCCCCTCCGAAAGTATCCCGAAGGCCAACCCGGCAAGCGGGCCGTTTCCTCTTTGACCCCCCAAGGGTGTCTGGGAAAAATATACACTTTCGCAAACCAGGATCCCGGCAACCAGGTTGATTCATGATAACTTCCTGGAAAGATAGTAATATATTCTGTTGGCA
>JALVRI010000337.1 GCA_027031325.1 Desulfobacteraceae bacterium | reverse complement strand
CCAGAAAGGCGGTTGCTGCAAGTAGTGGCGATATTTTCATGGCGGTATTCCTGGCGGTGGTGATTGACACCGGTATCGGCTTTACCTAAAATTCGAGTTGAATGTTGATCCCGGCCCACGGTTTCCCGTGCGTCGCACAAACAGGCGAAGCTAGGCCATGCGTCTTGATGAAAATCCACTTTTTCGCAAGGTACCGGTACCCTGGTACGATTCAACCCCGGCCTGTGTGCTGGTGGCGGCCGCCATGGCGGCGATCATCTTTTTCAGTCTTACCGGTTTAGTGGTTACCTTGGAACAAAGCGAATACCGGGACTATTTCTGGATGCCCCTGGCCGTTCTCGTCCCCTCCCTGTTGGTTTTGCTAACCACCATCGCCCGCCTCCTGCGCCGCCACCTGGCAAAGTATTTTCAGGACCGCACCCTGTGATCTAACAGGCTGTTGAAAAACTATTAGGCCTGGGCCATAGGGTGTTAAAATCCTGCTCAAAATGCTCATTTATTACCAATAACCCTGTCCTTTTTGGTCGGATTTCGGCTTGTTTGACCTGGGCTCATGACGTTTTTCAACCCGGATTATGCACTTCAAATGCCCTTGTCCGCCCTCGGCCTTGCATCTTCGGCAAACTCGCCAGCTGCAAAATCCGGGTTCAACAGCCTGCTAAGTGATAAAGTTTTCAAGGTCAATCCGGAGTCGCTGAAAAGAGCGTCAGGGCTCTTTTGCCCTGAAGGGCTTCAACCGTGATGGTAATGATATTGTAAACTTCGCCGTGTATACCAGGTGCCTTGCTCTCACGGCGGCCGGCCACGTTGAGGGTTTTTATCCGGTTTTCGAGCAGCCATTCATAAAGGGTGACGGCGGCAGCCAGCCTGTCGCAACGGGCAAGGTCGATGTGCAGGGCCGGCCGGCGCAGCTTGCGGGCGATTGCCAATGTCAGGGCCGAACCGCCGCTAGGTTTGCCCCGGGTGAAAACCACGGTTCCGTCGGCAGCGAGTACGTTTTTGCGCGTACGCTCAGGGTAACCGGTATCGTCGGTTTCCCGGAGCAGGTAACGTTTGGGCAGCTTGCCATTTTCGGTACGCCGCCCCCGGGGTATCCACCCCCCGTGCTCCAGGCCGCAGGCAATGGCCGCATCCAGTCCGGCCTGGTCGGCCCCTGTCTGGCCGCCTGAGATGATCCTGGTCAGCATGGGCTTAGCGGGCGGAGCTGTTCCTGGCGGCGAAATCTTTCAGGCTCATGGAACGATAGCTGTTGCTGCCTATATATTTCAGCAAGACCAGCATGTTTTGAGGCGGCACAAAGCCGGGCAAACGGCCGATCTTGGCCCCGTCTTCGGATATGAAGAAGGTGGCCGGCAGGGAGTTTACCCGAAAGCTGGCGGCAAGCTTCTTCTCCTTGTCCGAGTTGATCTTGATGGGAACGAAATGGCGATTGACGTATGATATCACGGCCGGGTCGGCAAAGGTTTCCTTGTCCATCTTTTTGCAGTAACGACACCAGTCGGCGT
>JALVRI010000336.1 GCA_027031325.1 Desulfobacteraceae bacterium | reverse complement strand
AGGCCGAAGCCTATCATCGCTTGATAAGCGAGTTCAAGCTGACCCAGGAAGAGGCTGCCGCCAGGGTTGGTAAAAGCCGGTCCGCGGTTGCCAATTTCCTGCGTCTGCGCCAGTTGCCCGAGCCAATCAAGGCCAGTATCATGGACGGCAAACTGAGCATGGGCCATGCCCGGGCCTTGTTGGGTGCCGAGACTGCTGCCCAGCAAACGGCTGTCTGGCGGGCGGTCCTTGAAAAAGGCCTTTCGGTACGCCAGACCGAGGCTATGGTCAAGAAGCTGCGCAAAGGTGAGCAGAAGGCGGTGCAAAAGCGCTCAGGTTCTGTCAATCCATACTACACCAGTCTTGCTGAGGGCCTTTCACGGCGTTTCGGCACCAAGGTCCAAATCAAGCGCCGGGGTAAAGTCGGCAGGCTCGAGATCGAGTTTTACAATGACCAGGACCTGCAAAGGGTCCTGGATATGATCGGCGCAGGCCGGAGTGAACTTTGACAAATGGCATGGGACTGCACATCATCATAGACGGTTATAACCTGATACGCCGTTCATCCACCCTGGCCAGGCTGGATCGACAGGATCTGGAGGCCGGTCGCATGGCCCTGTTGTCCCGGCTGGCGGCTTACAAAAGGCTCAGGCACCATCACTTGACGGTAGTTTTTGACGGCGCGGGGGGACCGGCCGGATCGTTACGCCGGGACCGCGTCCTGGGTATAGAGGTCTATTTTTCCGGGCCGGGCGAAACGGCGGACACGCTCATAAAGCGTATGGTCAGTCAATCCAACACCAACGTGCTGGTAGTCAGTTCGGACCGGGAGGTGGCGGGTTTTGCAAGTGCGGCCGGCGCCGAGACCCTGGAAAGCGAGGTTTTCGAACAGCGTTTGGACCTGGCTGAACTGGTGGAATTGAAGGGAGCGGAAGAGACTTTGGAAAAGCCGCGGCGGCTGACAACCCGCAAGAAAGGCCCGGCCCGCAGGCTTTCCAAGAAACAAAGGCGCCAGAAGCGGATCCTTGCCAGGCTTTGAGCCGGTGGTTTTTTGGACGTGGATTGGGACTGCCGCCGCTGAGCAAAATGGATGTTTGATGAAAAGGATTTGTGTTATTGACGGTCAAGGCGGCGGAATAGGCAGTGCCGTCATCAAGAAACTCAAGGAAGTTTTCGGCGAAAGCATCGAAATCATCGCCCTGGGGACAAATGCCATTGCAACGGCCCAGATGCTCAAGGCCAAGGCCAACCGGGGCGCTTCAGGTGAAAACGCCATAGTTCGCAGTTCGGCTGCGGCGGATGTTATAATCGGTCCCCTGGCGATCATCCTGGCCCACTCAATGATGGGAGAAGTGACTCCGGCCATGGCCGAGGCTGTAGCGGCCAGCCCGGCTGTCAAGCTGATTCTGCCCTTGACCCAGGAAAAGATCGCCGTCGTGGGGGGATCCCAAGATCCCCTGCCACATCTGGTTGATATATTGATCGAACAACACCTGCGTCCAATCTTGGAAGACTGAGATCCGGAATGCGGGATAAAATTTCGTCTTGGAGGAACTGCCATGTGTGAGGCCAATGCTTATATTATCGAGAACGACGAACCCCGTCTTGTCATGGAGGCCGTGGACACAATCGAACCCTCGGAAGAAGGGTTGAAACTGGTCAATATTTTTGGTGAGCAGAAGTTTGTCAAGGCTGCGATCCATTCCCTTTCACTGGTAGACCACAAGGTTTATCTGAAGCCTTAACAACTTGACAATGAAAATCATCGTGGCCAAAACCGCCGGATTTTGCATGGGAGTCCGGCGGGCGGTGGAAATGGTTTTTGATGCTCCGGGCAAGTACACGCCTCCCATCTATACTTACGGTCCCCTGATTCATAATCCCCAGGTCTTGGAGTTGTGCGCTGAGAAAGGGATCAGGATTCTGGATTCCATTCCGGACCGGGCAAACGGAACCGTCCTGATAAGGGCCCATGGAGTTCCCCCGGATATCAAGGTCAGATTGGAGGCTGCCGGCTTGACGGTAGTCGATACAACCTGCCCCAGGGTGATCAAGGTCCAGACCATAATCCGCAAACAGGCGCAAAAAGGTTACGAGGTCATCATCCTGGGTGATGAGGATCACCCCGAGGTTATAGGCCTCCTGGGTTATGCCGGGCCCAGGGGACAAGTGGTGGACAGTTTGGAAAGCCTGGCAAGCTTGCCGGTGTATGACAAAGCCATAATCGTCGCCCAGACGACACAAAATACCCGCCTTTTCGAACAGGTTCAGCGCTGGGTGGAGGGAAACCGTCCACATTACAGGTTGTTCAACACGATTTGTGATTCCACCGAGAAAAGACAATCGGAGGTAAGGGAACTGGCGCCCCAGGTGGATGCCGTTGTGGTTGTCGGCGGCAAGCAGAGCGGAAATACCAGGCGGCTGGCTGAAATTGCGTCCTTTTATGGGAAAACGGCCTTCCACGTCGAAACGGCCGCGGATCTTAATGTGGATGCCCTTGCAGGATGTCAAATCATAGGTATTACTGCCGGAGCGTCCACCCCTTCCTGGATCATAAAGCAGGTGTTCAGGGCGGTGGAAAAGCTGCCCATGGCCAGGCCGGGCGGGATTGGTGGTCGCTGGTTGACCTTCCAGAGGGTGTTGTTGCTGACCAACATCTACGTGGCCTTTGGAGCCGGCTGCCTGGCGTTCGCGGCATCCCAGCTGCAGGGAGGGCGGCTCATGGCCGAACATGTCCTGGCGGCCATGTCTTACGTCTTGTCCATGCATATTCTCAATCATCTTACCGGCCGGGCCGAGGATCGTTACAACAGCCCGGACAGGGAGCGCTTTTATTCGGCCAATAAACGCGTCCTGGCAGCCGTTGCCTTGGCAGCCGGCGGCCTGGGGTTGCTGTCCGCTTACCGGATGGGATGGCTGGCTTTTGCGGTTTTGCTGGTTATGAGCGCCCTGGGATTGGCCTACAACATACCACTTGTTCCAGCGGGTATTTGGCCTGGTTTGGGCTGGCGCCGTTTGAGGGATATTCCAGGTTCCAAGACCTTCCTGATAGCCGTTGCCTGGGCCGTGGTTACCAGCCTGCTGCCCCTTCTTGGAGGCAGCCGGCCTTCTGTCTGGGCGGTCATGGCAAGTTTCGGATGGACAGCGGGGCTAGTTTTCAGCAGGACCCTGTTTTTTGACATCCTTGATATGCAGGGCGATAGGATCGTCGGCAAGGAGACCTTGGCCATTGTTCTGGGCGAGAAAAAGTCTTTCAGCCTGATTTATTCCGTTTTGGCGATCACGGTCTTTGGTCTTGCAGCCGGTGGGTTGATTGGCCTTCTACCGCCCTTGGCGTACGGCCTGACTGGTTGTTCACTGCTTTTGGCTGCGGTGGCCTGGAGACACCAGCGCCGCTGCGAGCCCGCCGGTCTCAAGTTGGAATTCGGTGTCGAAAGTCTTTTCGTCCTGGCCGGGGCAATGGGGTTGATTTTTTGTTTCCTGGCCGGCAATTGCTGAGTTCAGCTCTTGATAATAGGCTCTTCGCCCTTTAGTAGACGTACGATGTTATCCCTGTGGCGGTAGACTATCAGGGCTGAGATGATCAAGGTTGCAGCCAGCAGGAATGATCGGCCCTTGAAGAACCAAACCCCGGCCGGGAGAATGGCTGCGGCTGCCAGGGAACCTGGCGATACCCTCTTGCTCAATTTGACGACACCGATAAAGACTGCCAGGGCGATCAGGCAGGCTGCCGGGCAAAACACCAGGTAAACTCCGGCCGCCGTCGCGACCCCTTTGCCACTGGGTCTGAACCCCAGGTAAGCAGGGAACATATGCCCACAGACCGCTGCCAAGGCTACCAGGGCCGCAAGGATATCGTGGGTGACAGGACCGAAAGAACCTTCCAGTCCCATGGCCATACCGGCCGGAAGGGCTCCCTTGGCGGCATCCAGCAAAAGGGTAGCCAGGCCCAGGCGGTTGCCGGCAAGGCGGCGGATATTGGATGCTCCAAGATTTCCGCTTCCGTGCTGCCGGATGTCGATCCCCGCAAATACGCGGCCCAGGATCAATGCCCAGGGGATGGAGCCAAGCAGGTAGGCGCCGGCGGGCAGCCCGATGAAAACCAGACTTTCAAACATGGAATGTCAATAAAACACATGGTGGTTGCGGAAGCAAGCCCCTAACCTAGATCCCGTTTGCAAATAGAAGGCATGAAAAAGCATGGACCCTGTTGAAATGCCTATCGATGGAGTGCTCGATCTGCATACCTTCGATCCCCGCCAGTTGCCACGGCTGCTGGACGATTACCTGGAGGCCTGTCGGGAAGCAGGAATATATTGTGTAAGGGTGATCCACGGCAAGGGCAGCGGTGTTTTGCGACGCAGGGTCCATGGCTTGCTGGAGAGGAACCGGATGGTGCAGGCTTACCGGACGGCGCCGCCTGAGGCCGGTGGATGGGGAGCCACCCTGGTGGAATTAAAACGCGATAAATTTGTTGAATAGTATTTAATTTATGATATAAGGATAAAATAAATAAACCCGGATTATGCACTTCAAATGCCTGACAAGAAATTAGATTGAATTATTGCATAAATTTGGATGTATCTGTTCCTGTCCGTGCCTTCACCGGCAAGGTGAAGTTCCATTTCGGCAAACTCGCAAGCTGCAAAATCCGGGATAAATGCCAATTTGTCTCCACCTTTTAAAGGGGGTGCCCTCATGCCCGCCACCGTCCTTGTGATCGACAATGAACCGGATCAGGTAGATATAATGTCCCAGATCATTGCCAAGCTGGGCCATGAAGTTATTTCTGCTGTATCGGGAACAGACGCTTTGAAGCTCCTGGAGGCCAAGGCCGTCGATATAGTCTTTCTCGATTTGATAATGCCGGATATGGATGGGACCGAGCTATGCGAGCGGATCAAAAGCCTCAATCCCA
>JALVRI010000335.1 GCA_027031325.1 Desulfobacteraceae bacterium | reverse complement strand
TCTTCTGCCATTAGAGGTTCCTCCCCATGGTTGTGTCAAAACGGCTATTAAATCCTGAAATGGCCCTGACGGCCATTTTTATTTAAGCCACACGTCGATGGATTCGATCCAGCTGGGATATCAGCTTGTCGAGCATGTCCTTCTGGACCTTGGCCGGAGTCTTGGGAACCTTTGCGCCCTTGGCTTCCTTCATCCGCTTGGCCCGCAAAGCTTCGCGCTCGGCCTCGCGTTTAAGCCTCAGTTCCTGTTCCTCGGCTTCACGTTTTTCACGCTCGGCCTTCAGGCGAGCCTCTTCCTCTGCTTTGGCCTTGGCTTCGGCTTCGGCCTTGGCCCTGGCTTCAGCCTCTGCCTTGGCCTTGGCTTCGGCTTCGGCCTTGGCCTTGGCCTCTTCCTCGGCTTTGGCCTTGGCTTCGGCTTCGGCCCTGGCCTTTGCTTCGGCCTCGGCCTTGGCCTCTTCGGCCGTCTTTTCTTTGGCCGCTTCCGGCTTGGGCTCAGGCTTGGGAGCCTGGGGCTTGAGCGGCGCGGCTTTCGGAGCCTCCGCCTTGGGCTTGGGCGCTGCCGCCTTCGGGGCCTCGGCCTTGGGCTTGGGCGCCGCCTTGGCTTTTGGTGCCGGCTTCTTGGCCTCTTCCTCGATGGTAAGATCGGGCTCGGGGGCAATGGCCGCCAAATCGACATCCACCGCCTCCAGCTGCTTGGCGATCGGTTCGATATCCATTGCACTGCCGCCTTCTGCAAGCAGGTCGATAAAAGCCCTTACCAGGCGCACGGCTTCTGGATGACGCATGATCAAGATGTCGGACCCGGCCATCAGATAAACCACCGCAGCCACCGCTTCCATCAAGATTGCCCGCCGTTCAGGATCACCCAGGGTAGGGGCCTCTTCCACGGGCTGCTTGGCCTCTTTACATTTCCAGACTTCATTGGCCAGGTTGTTGATGATCGGCAGCTGGAGCTTGTCGTCTCCCTGCTGGAGGGCAGCCATCCGTAAACGTTCCATGACGGAATAGCTGTATTCCATTCCGTATCCCAGGCCTCCGGTGGTGGGATCGATGATGATCTTGTCCATGGAGACGCCCAGGTTTTCCAGCAGGATATTGACCTGCTTGGCCAGGTTTACATCGATGGGCGACGATGAAATCAGGGTATGGCCATAACCCATGGCGGCAGCGCCGATGCCCTTGTGGTTCTTGTCTTCCACCGGCCCCAGGATGAGGTTTTCACCGTCACAGTCCTCGGCGATTTTCTTCAGGACGGCTTCATCCTTTTCCACGTTGGCAGTTCCCCAAACGATCAGGGGAACGTCGATTGCCGCAAGGACTTTTTTAACAGTGGCCGAAGCTTCTTCGGGACTGGCATCCTTGTCGTTGGGGTCGGTGCTCTTGAGCTGAAGCACGATCATGTCGGCCCCGTACTGCTCGACGCACTTCTTGGCCCAGGCGGCCGGATCATTCAGAACGTCGGCAAAAGGTTTTATGGCCGCTTCCGGCCATTCGGGCGGCTCCATGTCCCAGATTTCCATTGCGATCTTGGGCTTATGGGGCATCTCACCTTCAAATGTGTAAAATGGATAACAAGTCTCACCGCCGACGGTTACCGCCTTGTCTCCTTTACCAAGGGTAATCTCCTTGACGGTGCCGGCATAACTTTCTTTGAAGAATTCGAAACCCAATGTTCCCTCCTTGTCGGTATACCGGTTAGTGTTGAGGTGCAATTGTCGCACAAACGACAACCCGCTGGGGCTTGAAAACGGTTCTGATCTTGTGTTAGCAGCCCTCCTTTCGTATTTTTATATTTTTAAATATGGGATAGGCGTTATTGGAAAAGATAAAGATACTATCCGGGCCGAAAATGACCGGCACGATTGAACATCGTTTGGAAGGTCGCGGCGATTTCACAACGAGATCCGTCAACCTGGTTCTCACTTGCAGTAGTCCCTTAGCAGCTTGTCCCTGCCTTGGTCCGGTCTGAGTCTTGGGCTCGGCACGGACCAAATAATCAAAATACGATATAATTCTGGAATGTTAAAGCACTTCACAAAGCCCGTCTGAAATCAATTTCCCACCTTATATAGAAGATGGGTAGTTTGTCAATAGATATAGCTCATAACCTCCCTCAATACTTTACCCGCAAACGTACTCGGAAAACAGCCGCCAGGGCGGATCGGCCGTAAGGTTTTGCATCCGGGCGCAAAACTCAGGGCTTCGGGTTTGGAGGCCGATCGAAGCGGCAGAGCAACTTCAAGCCTTCTTCCTCCAGGCTTGTTTCAACGGCATGGGGCAGGGATCGGAACAGGCTGATCATCGACTTGTTGTCCGGGTTGGTGTAAGCATAAAAGCCGGCGATACCTTTCTCCTTTGCCCCCTCGGCCAGCCTTTCCAATAAGAGCTTCCCGATACCCTTGCCCTGCCAGGACCTGAGGACCGAGAAGGCGACCTCGGCCATATCCCCATCCGGGTCCTTGAGATACTCGCCGATTCCGATAACCTTGCCGAAACCGAAATCACCGACCACCGCCAGGATAGTGAGGTTGTTTTCGTAGTCAACCTGGGAAATCTCTTCGGCCTCATCAGTGCCGAACCGGTCACGCTCGTAAAAAAAGCGGGCCACCACGTCTTGCTTGTCGAGGCTGTAAAAGTGCTCCTGGATACGGCGCTGATCGACAGGCTTGGCCGGCCTGATGGTCAACCGGCGGCCATCTATCGTAACTGTCTGTTCCAGATGGAGGGGATATACGCTGCGAATTGCATCTTTGAGACGCTTTTCAGGCCCGAGCAGATTCATCTTCCTGGCGTAATGGAAAAGTTCGTCCCTAAAGGAAGGGTGGGCTATGCTTATCATCGCCAAGGCTCTTTCCTGAAGGCTTTTGCCGAACAGATTGACCACCCCGTATTCGGTTGCAACGTACTGCACGTCACCCCGTGGCACCACCACGGCCGTATCCTCAAGCTGCGGCACCACCCGGCTTACCTTGCCGTCGAAACTGGTCGAGGGCAGCAGCAAGATCGACTTGCCGCCCTTGGATTGAATTGCTCCCCGGGTAAAATCAAGAATGCCTGAAACACCGGAAAAATAGTTGTTGGGCAAGGCGTCGGCCGCAACCTGACCGGTCAAGTCAATGGCCATGGCCACGTTCATGGCCACCATCTTGTTATGCCGTCCGATAACCGAAGGATCATTAACGTAGTCCGAGGGGTGAAATTCAATGGCCGGGTTATCGTTGATAAATTCATACAGGCCTTCACTTCCCAGGGCGTTGCTGGCCACCAGCTTGCCGTCGTTGAAACCCTTTTTGCGGTTGGTAATCACCCCTTTGGCATAGAGGTGCATCATTTCGTCGGTCAAGAACTGGGTATGGATGCCGAGATCATTCTTGTCGGAAAGGGCCAAAAGGGTTGCGTTCTGGGTGGTTCCCGGGCTGATTTGGACAGTGGAGCCGTCTTCGATCAAGCGGGCAATCGCCCTGCCGATAAGATTGGCCGCCTCGAATTCGGGCAATTTTTCGATGGTCAGCAGGGGTTCTTCGTATTCGACCACCCGGTCGACATCATTGACGTGAATAAAACTCTGGCCCAGGACCCTTGGCATACGCGGGTTGACCTGGGCAATTACGATATCTGCCGAAAAAGCCGCCGCCAGGGTTATATCCACCGAAACCCCCAAACTCATCCATCCAAAATCATCAGGGGGCGTAGTCTGAATAAAAGCGACTTGAATCGGCAAGAGCTTGGTGCGAAAGAGCCTCGGAACCGCCGACAGGTTCATGGGCGTGATAAAACGCGCATTGCGGGCCAGGCGCCTGGAACGCGCCGATCCCAGGTAGAAGGAACGGATATTCAGGCTCTGCCCCTGGCTCTTGGTGGCAATAAGGGAAAGGGGCACCATTTCAAGACACAGGAGGCGGACTATCTCCAGGTCGGCAAAATCACCGGCCGCTTCTGCCAGTTGACGGACAAGGTGCTGTGGCTCTCCGGCAGAAGAGCCTATAAACACCCTTTGCCCCGGACGGATGCACTTGATGGCTTCGGACGCCGTGCATTTCTTGGACAGATACTGATCTGCCCAGTAGGCATGCTTCTTCATGACGACTACTCCCTTGGCTGTTTCTGCAAAAATTCGGACCAGGCTGAAAGGCCCCTCCTTTATTAACCCAAAGAAGGTCCGGGAGCAATTGATTGTTTATCGTCAGGGCCGCGGCCCGCAAAAACAGCGGGCAGCCCCCGATTCAAACCTTCACAAGCTCTGCTTGCCGGGTCTTTGCCCGGCTGCTATGATTCTGCTTCAACAGCGTGTGAAAGGAGGAAAGCCGGATGCCTTTTGAACTTGCTCCGGTGGTTTGGTCCGCCATGGGCGCCCTGGTTTGCGCCTTGATAATTTGCCTGGGGATAATCCTTGCCCAGAAAAAGCGCAACCTGTCCCTCGAAGCCGGCTTGGAGGACCTGAGGGACCGGTTGGCCCGATACCGTGAAAAAGCCGGCCTGCTGGAAAAAATAGAGGCGGAATACAACTCCTACCGCCGACAAGTCGACCAGCTCAAGTCGGAACTGGCCAGACGGATGGCAACCGAAGCCCAGCTCAAGGCTATTGTTGAAAAAGAACGCCGGTCGGCGGACGAAAGAGTCGGATTTTTGGAACAAGCTCAGCGCGAACTTAAAACAGAGTTCCAAAACCTCGCCAACCGGATATTTGAAGAAAAAAACGCCACCTTCGAGCGGCACAACCGCGACCTGATAAACAGCCTGCTGGGACCGCTCAAAAACCAGCTTTCCGAATTCAGGCAAAAAGTCGATGATGTCTACGACAAGGAATCCCGTGACCGTGCGATTCTGGCAGCCCAGATCGAAAGGCTCAAAAAGCTCAACGAGCGTATCGGACAAGATGCCATCAACCTTACCAGGGCCCTCAA
>JALVRI010000334.1 GCA_027031325.1 Desulfobacteraceae bacterium | reverse complement strand
CAATATCACCCATATGGCCCGCAAACCATCCTTCCAGCCTATTTTTTTACCTTCCGAATATGTCCGGCCATGATACGATATTCCCACCTCATAAATGCGCAAGCCATCTATCCTCGAAAGCTTATAGGTGATCTCCGGCTCAAATCCAAAACGTTCTTCTTGCAGATTCAACGACTTGGCCATATCCGCCCTGAAAACCTTGTAGCATGTTTCCATGTCTGACAAATTGAGATTGGTGAACATGTTTGAACAAAAGGTAAGAAACTTGTTTCCCAGGTAGTGCCAAAAATGCAGTACCCGGCGGGGAGCTCCGGTGATGAAACGTGATCCGAAAACTACGTCCGCCTTGTCTTCCAATATGGGGGCCAACAAGCGCGGGTAGTCGCCGGGATCATATTCCAGGTCCGAGTCCTGGATCAAAATAAAGTCGCCGCTCGCCATTTTGATTCCTCGTCTCAGGCAGTAACCTTTGCCCCTGTTGGTGGGATTTTGCCATAGGCGGATTTGGCAATAGCGCTGAACATAGGCCTTGACCTTGGTTACGGTATCATCGGCTGAACCGTCATCCAGAACAATAATTTCGTGATCCATCTTGGCACAAGCGGCGATCACCTTTTCAAGTATCTGCTGGATGGTTGCCGTCTCATTGTAGACCGGCATCAGGACACTAAGCTTCATTGCGATTCCAAACCTTTTTTTCTCGGAGGTACTGCTCCTTTCCATAGGGATGCGGGCAAACCCTATGCCAGCCTTCTTTCGATGTCAACGTGTTTGGTGATCATGGTACCCGAATCCAAGTCCAAAAGTCATGATCGTTGCCGGCCACAAGTGCAATAAGATGCGATGAATCGAAGTTCTCAAATGATATTCGAGGTCGAGGGGAGTTATTACGTAGACACAGTAATACCCGGAAAGAACGAAAACCATGGCCAGGACTGCTATTACAAGGTAGGTTTTGAGTGGTTGATAGGCTCTGCCTCCAACCAGGATTATCCAAGTCATCATTGCCAGAGGGTAAATTTGCCATCTGTCCGGGGCAAGCATTTCCCGGCCCATGCCCAGGGCAACGATCAGATGGCGCCTCGGGTCGATCAATTTTCCGATTACTGCCTTCCAATCCTGCATTGCAAATATGTCCGTCGGCTGCCCGACACTAATTTTGAACCATGCAATCAGGGCCAAGATTGGAAGAGCTCCGGCTCCGAAGGCGATAATTTCCTTCAGCCAGGACCGGACACCGTTTTTCCTGATATTCACCAGGGAAACGGCCATCACCAGACTGGCAATGAAAAGCAACCCCTCATTTTTCGTCCAGGCGCTCAATCCGGCGACAACACCGGTTAGCACCATGAGCCTTACTGAAGTATTTTTTTGCTTGTTAAGTTCATGAAAGGCAAGCAAGGCCAGAGCTGTAACAATCATGGCCGCCAGCACAACGTCGGCCTGCTGGGCGGCCGCCCCTTCTCTCAGGAAAAAGGGTGTTCCGGCAAGCAACAGGCCGGCCAACAT
>JALVRI010000333.1 GCA_027031325.1 Desulfobacteraceae bacterium | reverse complement strand
CTGGCTCCGGTCTCCGACTACCACCTCATGAGCCTTGCTCCCGGCCTCCTGGAGGATCTCCAATGGGCCGAGCCGCGGGCGATTGTCCCCATTGCCCGGACCGGGCCAACCCCTGTCCTGGAGCTTGCCCGCCGCAAGGGATGGGGTGGTGTGGCAGGCCATTTCCTGCTTGTCAGAAAATCGCACCTGCAACGGTTGAGACGTTACGGCCTTGGGATTGGAACCGGTTTCGCCGATTCGGCCAACTGCCTTTGGCGCGAACTGGAGCGGGGAATCGACTGGATTTTTACCAACCAGGGAGGACGCCTTCAGGCCCTGGTTGAGGGCGTGACGGATTTGAAATGAACTCTGAGACCGTGGTGATGATCAAGGGTGCCGGGGAAAAGGCTTCGGCCGTGGCCCACCTGCTTTTCAGGGCCGGGTGCGGCAGGATCGTGATGACCGAAAAGCCTGCTCCCACGGTTGAACGCCGGGCGGTTGCCTTCTGCGAGGCTGTTTGGCGGCAAAGCAAGACTGTTGAAGGGGTAACGGCTGTTTTATGCAAACCCCGGCCTGACTCCGTCAGGCAGGCCTGGAAAAGGGGGAATATCGCCGTTGTGGTCGATCCCGGCCTCGAGCTGCTGGAAAAACTGGAGGTAGATTGTTTCATAGACGCGGTCATGGCCAAGCGCAACACCGGGACCCACAAGGAAATGGCCCGCCTTGTGATCGCCCTGGGACCCGGTTTTGAGGCCGGCCGGGACGCCCATTGCGTAATTGAGACCAACCCGGTCGCTGAGAAACTTGGCCGGGTGATTTACAGTGGCCCGGCCTCGGCCAATACCGGTGAGCCGACCCCGGTCATGGGCCTTACCTATGAAAGGTTGTTGCACAGCCCGGCCGACGGCCGGCTGGAGGTGGGGGCCGATATCGGCACCCGGGTTCGGGCCGGCCAGGCAGTGGCCCTGGTTGGCGGGCAGCCTGTCAAGGCCGGCATAGACGGTGTCGTCTGGGGGCTGGTGCGTTCCGGTACCCGGGTCCGGGCCGGGGCCAAGGTGGGCGACATTGATCCGCGCAACGATCCTGCGCTTTGCCGGGTGATCGCACCCCAGGCCGAGGCAATTGCCGGGGGGGTACTGGCGGCCCTGGAAAAAGGCCGGCCGGGACCGTAGGTCACGGCTGGCGCTGAAACCGGCTGATCCGGCCTCCAAGTTACCCGGCCCGTTTTACCGGATGCCCGTGTTCCATCTCCCAGCGTTTGTCGAGATAGTAAAGGATGGGAACCGTCATCCGGGAAAAGAGCAGCGAGGCCACCTCCCCTGCCATCAGTGAAAGGGCCAGCCCTTGAAATATGGGGTCGAAAAGGATTACCGAAGCGCCTACCACCACGGCGGCTGCGGTAAGCATCATGGGCCGGAAGCGGACTGCCCCGGCATCGACCACCGCCTTGTCCAGGGGCATGCCCTCGGCCAGGCGCAGCTCGATGAAGTCAACCAGGATGATCGAGTTGCGCACTACGATGCCGGCCCCGGCAATAAAACCGATCATGGACGTGGCGGTGAAAAAAGCCCCCAGGGCCCAATGGGCCGGCAGGATTCCGATCAGGGAAAAGGGAATGGCCGCCATGATGACCATGGGAGTGGAAAAGGACTGGAACCAGCCCACCACCAGGACGAAGATCAGGATCAGGACAACCCCGAAGGCAATCCCCAGGTCACGGAAGACCTCGTAGGTTATGTGCCATTCGCCGTCCCACTTCATGGCAAACCGCCGGTCGCTGGAAGGAAGGTTGGCCGTATGCTGAGCAATATGGTAACCTTCCGGCAGTTCAATTGAGTCGATCTTTTTGCGCATCTCCAGGATGGCATAGACCGGGCTTTCTTTTTCACCGGCAACGTCGCCGATCACGTAAACCACCGGCATCAGGTTCTTGTGGTAGATGCTGTGATCCGGCACGGTCCGCTTTACTTGCACCAGGTCCGACAGGGAAACCAGCTTGCCGTTTGCGGCCCGCAACTTGATGGTTTCAAGACGCTTGATATCGGCCCGTTCGGCAAGCGGCAGGCGGACGACAACCGGAACGTCTTCCCGTTCCCTTTCCTGGTGCAGCAGTCCCACCGGCCGGCCGGAAAGGGCCAGCTGCAGGCTGGATGCGATCTGGGCAACGCTTATTCCGTGCAGGGATGCCTTTTCACGGTCGATGACAAGGTCGTAACGGGGGCGATCTTCTTCCATGAACCAATCCACGTCGACCACCCCGGGTGTCTCTTCGAATATCTTCATTATCCTGGCCGCCAGTCGGCGCTGGCGTTCGTAGTCAGGGCCGTAGATTTCGGCCACCAGCGTGGACAGTACCGGTGGTCCGGGTGGCACCTCGGCTACCTTTATGCGGGCGTTGTATCGCTTCGCTATTTCCACCAGGGCCGGTCTTACCCGCTTGGCGATGGCATGGCTTTGCTGCTTGCGGGCACCCTTTTCCACCAGGTTGACCTGGATGTCGGCCATGTGGGGGCCCCGCCTCAGGTAGTAGTGCCTTACCAGGCCGTTGAAATTGAATGGCCCGGCTGTTCCCATGTGGATCTGGTAATCGGTTACCTCGTTGACCGTGGCCAGGTAATCACCCATATGCATGGCGGCCTCGGCCGTTTCTTCCAGGGTGGCGGTTTCCGGCATGTCGATGATCACCTGGAATTCGCTCTTGTTGTCAAAAGGCAGCATCTTCACCTTGACCAGGCCGACCGCGACCATGGCCATGGCACCTACCAGCATCAGCACCACGGCCGCCAGGAAAACCCAGCGCCAAACAGGTACTTCGATCAAAGGCTCCATGACCCTGCGGTATAGCCTGATGCTCCAGTCTTCGGCGTTGTGATCTTTGCCGCCGGTTTTTTCCTGCTTGATCAGGCGCACCGAGGCCCAAGGCGTCACGATGAAGGCTACCAGCAGTGAAAACACCATGGCGGCCGAGGCGCCCACCGGTATGGGGCGCATATAGGGGCCCATCAGCCCGCCGACGAAAGCCATGGGTAAAATGGCGGCGATAACCGTCAGGGTGGCCAGGATGGTGGGATTGCCCACCTCGTCGACGGCTTCGATGGCCACCTTGAAGCGGGAACGGCCCTTGTTTTCCGGCAGGTGGTAGTGCCGGACCACGTTTTCAACCACCACGATGGCGTCGTCCACCAGGATGCCGATGGAGAAGATCAAGGCGAAAAGGGTAATCCGGTTGAGGGTATAGCCGTAAAAATAAAAGATGGCCATGGTAAGGGCCAGGGTTACCGGGATGGCGAAGGCGACCACGCCTGATTCGCGGCGACCCAGGGTGAGCCAGATCAGAATGGTTACCGAGACCACGGCGATGGCCATGTGAAAGAGAAGTTCGTTCGATTTTTCCTTGGCCGTCTCGCCGTAGTGGCGGGTGACGGTCATCTGGATGTCGTCCGGAATGATTCTCCCGCGCGCATCTTCCACCCGTTCCAGGACCTTTTCGGCCACCTTGACGGCGTTGGTCCCTTTGCGCTTGGCGATTGTAAGGGTTACGGCCGGGTAGTAATGGCCCGGAAACTTTTGACGGTCGATGCCCTTGTGCTCGGCGGCCGGGCCGGTGCCGAAAAATACGTACTGGTCCGGTTCGGCCGGCCCGTCAATTATGCGGGCCACGTCTTCCAGGTAAATTGGACGGCCGTTGGCCACACCCACCACCACCCGGCGCACGTCTTGGATGGTTTTCAGGAAGCCTCCCACGTGGACCAGGACCTGCCCGTCGATCGAAGGATAGGATCCGGCGTCCGACTCCTGGTTGGAGGCCTGGATCATTTGGGCCACCTGCTGCGGGTCGAGGTCGTGGGCCGCCAGTCGCACAGGGTCCAGCAATACCTGCACCTGCCGGGGGTTGCCGCCGATCAGGGTAGTGATCGACACATTAGGTTCACGCTTTATGACGTTTTCTATTTCAGCCGCCACCCGGCGCAGCATGTAGTGGTCATGGGTCTTGCTCCAGAAGGTCAGGGCCAGGATAGGCACATCATCAATGTAGCGCGGCTTGATCAGGGGTGGGGTGGCGGCCCATGGGATCCGGTCGTAATTGGCCATCAGCTTGGACTGAAGGCGTACGATGGCTTCTTCTTCGTCCTGGCCGACATAGAAGCGGACGACCGCCAGGGCCATGCCGGGACTGGACGTCGTATAGACATACTCTACCCCGGGAATCTCCCAAAGCAGCTTTTCCATGGGACTTGTTATCCGTTGTTCAACTTCCTTGGCGCTGGCACCCGGCATCCGGACGAAGATATCGACCATGGGAACGATGATCTGGGGTTCTTCTTCCCGGGGCAGGGCTATAACCGCTGCCAAGCCCAGCAGGATCGAGGCTATGATGACAAGGGGTGTCAGCTTGGAGTCGATGAAAAAGCGAGCTATCTTGCCGGCCGTGCCGATGGATGTCTTCATTCGCTTACCTCCACCCGGTCACCGTCTTCCAGCCCTGCCGGAACCATCCTGAGATAACGTTGGCCCGGCTTGAGCCCGGAAATTACTTCCACCTGGTTACCGTATTCTTTTCCCAGCCTGACCAGCCGGAAATGGACCCGCCCTTTTTGATCGACGATATAGACGCCGTTGAGTTGGCCTTCCCGGATAACCGCCGTGCGGGGAATCAGGAGCTTGCCGGCGCCGCCGACCGGAATTTCAACCCTGGCGAACATTCCCGATTTAAGGTCGAGCCCTTCAGGCAAGGCCACCTTGATCTGGAAGCTGCGGCTTCCCGGATCGGCCATGGGGATTATGCGGCCGATGGTACCGGTTACCTTCAGGTCTCCCATGGCCGGGATGATAACCTGGACCTTGTCACCGATGCGCACGGCTTGGATATGGCGTTCGGGCAGTACCAGGTCGGCGCAGTAGAGCCCCTTGCGTTCGATGGTAAGAAAGGGGGTTCCGGGAGAGGCCAG
>JALVRI010000332.1 GCA_027031325.1 Desulfobacteraceae bacterium | reverse complement strand
AATGCCCCTGAAAAACCGATTGCCCTGGCATCAACCAAGGCAGTGGCGGGCCATGCCGGTGTCGCATCCGGAATGCTTTCGGTGGCCAGGACCGCTCTTGCACTTTACCACCGGATCGTTCCGCCTTTGCCAAGATACACCGGGCCCAACGGATCCCTTGCCGGTGACAACTTCTTCCACGTGCCCAGGTTTGCCAGCTATTGGCCAAGAAACCGTCACGACGGTCCCCGGCTAGCCTGCGTGGCAGCCATGACATCCGATGCCACCTGCATGCATCTTGTTCTGGGTCAAGCCCCGGCAGGCGAAACTCCACCAAGCCCCTTGCTGTCAGTGACAGCCGGGGAAAAAGACCTGCCGGAACCTTTGCTTTTGGTCCTCAAAGGCAATGACCGTCCGGATTTGCAAAGCAAGCTTTCTCAAATCAAGTCAGAGCTTAGCGCTTGTCGGGAACCACGGGAGTTTGCCCGCAAGCTGAGAAAGATTGCGACCCGCCGGCAAAGCCCGTCCCAAATTGCCATGGCCATGATCTTCCACGGCCCCGGCGACTTCAATTCCACCATCGACCAGGCCTTCTACGCCCTGGAAAATTCGCCCGGACATGAATTTGACCAGGAGCCTGGAACTTTTTGCTTTTTCCACAACCAGGATTTGTCCGGGGCAAGGCTGGCATTCGTCTATCCCGGCTCCGGCAATCACTATCTTTCCATGGGACGGCGCCTGGGGCTTTGCTGGCCGGAGGTTATGGCGGAGTTGGAAGGTGAAACAGACCGTTTCTATGATCAACTATTGCCCGAAATATACGTCCCATGGCTTTATCATTGGAATGATGGCTGGCGCAGCCGGGCGACCCAAAGGCTTTCGAGCGACCCTTTGCACATGATATTCGGCCAGGTTGTTTTCGGCGGGCTGATGACCAGGCTGATGCAAAAAATCGGTATCAGCCCCGAGGCGGTCATACCATACAGCCTGGGTGAGTCCGCCGGTCTGTTTGCCTTGGGAGCCTGGCCGGATCGAGGTGAAATGCTGAAAAGACTGTCCTCCAGTGATTTGTTCACCACCCAGTTGTACGGCCCCTGCCGCAGTGTCCGCCAGGCATGGGACATTGCTCCCGAAAGCCCTGTCAACTGGTGCGCAGCCCACGTAATGCGCCCGGCATCGGTTGTGGACAAAATCATCGAGCCGGAACCCTATGTAAGGAGACTTATCGTAAACAGCCCTGACGAGTGCGTCATCGGCGGTCTTGAAGAATCGGTCGCAAAGGTGGTTTCCGAACTAGACTGCGAGGCTTTCTACCTCGAAGGTGTTGTGGCCGTGCATTGCGATGCGGCCCGGCCGGTTGCAGATGCATACAGGCAATTGCACTTGTTTCCCACCCGACAAGTACCGGGTGTCGATTTTTATAGCTGCGCCTGGGCCAAGCGCTACCGGCTGACCAGCGAAAAGGCAGCCCAATCCATTGTCGACCAGGCAATAGGCGGTTTCGATTTCACCCGTACCATCGAGCAGGCCTATGATGAC
>JALVRI010000331.1 GCA_027031325.1 Desulfobacteraceae bacterium | reverse complement strand
CAGCATGATCGACCGTCGCTATCGGGTCCCGCCTCTGTCCGTTGGTTGAAGCCGATAAAAAATCTTTACCCACGTCTACAAGGGGCAGGGATTTTTGCTGCCTTGTTGACAGGCTGCAGCCATATCAACAGGCTGTTGAAAAACTATTACGCTTGGCCATACGGCGTTAAAATCCTCCTCAAAATGCTCATTTATTACCAATAAACTGCGCTTTTTCGTCGGATTTTGCCTTGTCTGGCCTGCGCTCATGACGTTTTTTAACATCCTGTTAATCGTCGAAATCTCCCTCAGGTCCCTTGTTGGATACGATGGCGGCAGCCTTTTGCCTGATTTTGTCAGGAGTCCACCGGCTTGGGTCTTCTATCCGTTCTGCCTTCGGCCCGGGATCGAAAGAGCCTTTTTCGCAAATCGCCTCGATGGCAAGGGGTGCCGAGTCCTGGGCATTGAAGACGTCTGTCAGCAGGGAGTATACGAAATCTTCGACCCGCTGGGCCATCCTTTCCCGTACAACCTGGGGTTGTGCCAGGAGCTTGTTTTCAAAGGGAAGGTTGAGCTTCTTGAAATTGCCGCCCTTAAGACCGTGTTCGGCGGCATAATCCAGCATTTGCTGCCAGACCGATTCCCTTACTCCCTGTCCCTTGACTTTCAGAAACCGGCCGCTGTCGTCCAGGATGGCATTGCCGTAGTCATTGACCTCCACCCCCCAGGAAATCATCTGCAGGGCGGTGGCCACGTTGGCTTTGGTGGTACGTGTTTGCCGGACTATCTGGCGCAACCTTTCGGTACTGTTTCCGGAAGTGCCATGCTGGGCACCGGAAACCTTGTAAGGTTCCAGGGCTTGATGGATTTGGGCCGTCAGATCGACCTGGATGCCGGCCGAACTGTCTTGGATGCCGTGGGTTGTTCCGTTGTTGAGGGCGATCCAGTTGGGAAATATTCCGTGGGCATTGAGGCCCCGGATCAGGAACAAGGCCTCTTCGACCGTTGAAAGTCCCTCTTTGCCCTTGATTTCTCCTACTTCTGTTTCGTACCCGGCCCACTCCGGAACCATTGGGTGCAACTCCAAGCTTGCCAGCAGATTTTCGTCGTCCGGAAGATGGGAAGCATCTATGGCAATCGAGGTTACGCCGGCTTCGAAGAGAGTCGGTATTTCTTCCCTGGCAATGGGGATATCCTCAGGTTTTTTTATTCCGTAGTGATCGGCATGGATGGCAACCGGTATCCTGATGCCCATCTCGTTGCACATGGCGTCAACTATCCGGGCCAGGTTCCAGAAGTTGACCGCGCAGTAGGCTTCGGTGCCGCCTTCTGAGCGGGCGATTTCGATTATCAGGGCCGAATTGGCCTTCTGGGCGGCCCTCAAAACCCCGCGGATTACAAAGCTGTTGCGACCGTTGGCCGCTATGCTGACGGCCTTGCCCTTGGCCGTCATGGCCAGGTCGATGTATTTACCGCTTACCAGCAGGGCCTTGGAATTGGGAAACAGCTTTTGAATGTTCGGCGGACGGCCTACTTTCAGGGCCCTTTCAAAGTCTGATTGGTTGATCTTATCTGTCGAGGTCATTTTCTCCTCCATCCACTTGTGTTTTGAAGGTAATATTGGTTTTACAATCAGCCGGTCCCCGGCCGCTCCAGGCGCAAGTCTAGCCCTTTGGGGCGGCCTTGGGAAATGGCTGTTTCAGGCCGCATCATTGCTTGGGTTTCTGTTTCGCCTTGCGTTGAGCTTCAATCATGGCCTTCAGCTTGGCGTTGAAAGTCTTGACGTCTTCGGAAAAAGTTTTCTGCCGGGCTTCATATTCTTTCAGCCTGGCGTTGTAAGCATCGATCCTGGCGTTGAGTTCCTGGATCTGAGGTTTAGTCTTGGCCTTCAGGCGTTGTTGCATCAGCTGCTTGCGTTCTTCTTCCAGGGCTGCGTATTCCTCCTTCAATTTCTTTTCGCGTTCGGCAAGTTGTTGCCTTTCAGCCTGGAGTTTTTGTCCGCCTGTTTGCGGTGCCGGTGATTCATTTTCAACTTGGGCCGGTTTGGCGGCTTCGGTTTGAGGGGTTGCCCGGTCAGGATTTTGCCCGGGCTGTGTGTCGGCTTCCTTTGCGGTGGAATAAACTTTGGCCGTGGAGCGCTGTTCGGGCGGTACCCGGCTCAGATCGTCCGTATAGATGGTGTTGCCGTTTTCATCGACGTACTTGTAGAATTCTCCGCGGGCAAAGCCGGCAGATCCAAACACAAGAGCTACTACCAGGAGCAAACGAATCATGGTTGGTATTCCTCGCTTTTTCGAATGGCCCGGGCTCCGGCGGGCAGGAGCGGGTCCGGTGTTTTGCAAAGATTATGGACTTGCTTTCAATCTTTCCGGGATTAAGATCAGCCCGGATTATGTACTTCAAATGCCTATAATAAGCAATTAAATTGAATTATTACATAGTTGGCACGTGTTAGTTCCCGGCCGTGCCTTCACCGGCAAGGTGCAGTTTAATCGGTGATAAATCATCAGGCATTTGAAGTGCGAAATCCGGGTCAATGCCCTGCTGCCCCAAAATGCAGCTCCTTCCATAGTAAGGTCTGGCTCTGTTGCCTGTCAAGAAGGTGACCGTCCTTTTGTCCGCCGGGGTTGAAGAAGGGGCTCTGGAAGTTGCCCGGTGGTACCGGCAGGTGGCCGCCGATCTCCTTCCGGCCGGCCTGATCAATTTGGTACCGGTAAAGGTGCGGGCATTATTGAATTGACAATCAGCCATATTATTGTACCATTGGCCGCGCCTGGACGCACCCTTGCAGTTGTTTTTCTGGGAGAATGTCGTGATACCATCCAAGCTTGCACCCGGATCGAAGCCCGTAAAAGAAATTATTCCGATCCTGGTTCTTATCCTAGTGGGGATGTTGTTCGGCTGCGCGCCTACGGCCCGAAAGCATCCCTCGCCGGCAAGGCCCTCGGCCATGGAAAGCGATCCCCTTTTTGCGCAAGCCGAAAACCTGTTTGAACAGGACAATCTGGAAGCCGCCCTTACGGCCTACCAGAATTACCTGGCTGACAAGCCGGATGGGAAATATGCTCCCTGGGCCTTGCGGCGCATGGCCTCCATCTACCGGCGGCAGGGACGGCGGGACCTGGCCCTTGAAACCTACAAGCGGTTTGAACAACAATTCGGGCACAGTCCCATGGCGGAACAGGTAAGGCTGGAGAAGCTTTCTTTGTTGATGGAGCAGGAGAATTACGCCGATGTAATCGACGGTGCCAGCCGCATGCTGGACAAGACGGTCAGCCGTAAGTCACTTCTGCAGTTGTGGTCTCTTTTGGCCAGGGCCTATTCGGCCATTGGAGATCCGGCCGATGCCGCTTATTACTATCACAAGCTCTGGTTGGCGCCTGAAGTGACCGAAAAGGACAAAATCGAAAGTGAGCTGGAAGCGGCCATTTCCCGGCTGAGCAGATCGGAAGCCGAAATGCTGCTGGATGACTTCAGGGATTCTTTTTCCCGCAGCCGCCTGATTTACCGGCTGGCCCAGGCCTTGATGGATGAAAAGCTCTACGACGAAGCCCTCGAGGTGCTGAAAAAGTTTCGCAACCTCTACCCGGACCATGCCCTGACCGCTAACGTTAAGATCATGGCAGCCGAAATTGAAGAGCGTTTCGCTTTCGAACCGTCGACCCTCGGATGCCTCCTGCCCTTGAGCGGCCCTTACCGGGTATACGGCCAAAAGGCCCTGGAAGGCATCGAGCTTGCCCTGGATCAGGTTACGCGCCAACTGGGAATGCATCCTTTCCGGTTGCTGATAAAAGACACCGGGGGAGACCCCGGCCGTGCCGTCGAGGCTGTCGAGAAGCTTGTTGAGCAGAAAGTCGGTGCCATCATCGGGCCTGCTTTCACGGCCGATGCAGCTGCCGCCATGGCTCAGCAGCTCCAGGTACCCATCGTCACCCTGACCCAGAAGGCCGGGGTGACCGACACCGGCCGGTATGTGTTCCGCAATTTCATGACCCCTGCCATGCAGGTCAAGGCCCTGGTGAACTACGCGGTTGAAAAGCTGCACCTGAAGCACTTTGCCGTCCTTTACCCGGATGACAATTACGGCAGGACGTTCATGGAACTTTTCTGGGGCCAGGCCATCGCAAGCGGCGGGCGGATCGTGGGGGCCGAGTCTTACCAGCCGGAGCAGACCGACTTCGCAGAACCAATAGCCAGGTTGACCGGTACCTATTATCCCGTTCCCGAGGATTTGAAAAGGCCGCCGCTGGTCAGGGTGCTGAAACCAACCCGGCTGCCGCTTGATAGCGGGCGGACCCAAGGCCCCCTGGATGCCCTGGTTGCTGATCCGGCTAGCCTCTGGACCGGCCTTTACTGGGATGAAACCCTAGGCCGGGGGGAGAAAAGGTCCGAGCGGGATCAAAAGGTTCCCCAGGTGGACTTCGAGGCCCTTTTCGTGCCCGATTCGGCCAAGGCCGCCGGCATGATTTTGCCCCAGTTGGCATACTACGACGTCAAAGACGTTTTCCTGCTGGGAACCAATTTGTGGCACACCCAAAACCTGATCAGGCTGGCCGGCAAATACGCCCGTAATGCGGTCGTGGTGGACGGGTTTTTCGCCGGCAGCACCTACCCGCCGGTCAAACAGTTCGTGCAGCGTTTCGTCTCTGTCTATGGCCACCGGCCGGGGGTGATCGAAGCCTTTGCCTATGACACGGCCGCCATGGTATTGCGGTTGCTCGCCGACCCGGCCCTTAAATTGCGTTTCCAGGTCCAGCGGAAGCTGGCAGCTGTCTACGATGATCAGGCGGTTACCGGGCCGACCACCTTCGATGCCGGTGGTGAGGCCGTCAAGCCGCTCTATCTTTTGCGCATAAAGGGCAAGCGGTTCGTCGAACTCAGCCATCCATGAACTTACCATACCTGGCATACAATTTATTGATAACCGGTCTCTATGCCTCTGTCTTGCCCCCGGCCCTGGTCGCCCGCTGGACGCGGAAGGATTTGAGGCCCTTCATAGACCAGCGCCTTGGCTTTGGAATTGACCTGCAATCCGGCGCGAAAACCGGTGGAAGACCGCGGATATGGGTCCATGCGGTGTCGGTTGGAGAGGCAACCGTGGCCGAAATGCTCGTCTCGGCCCTACGGCAGTGCCTTCCGGGCTGCTTGCCGGTTGTGTCAACAGCCACCCGCCAGGGCCAGCAGGTGGCCCGCAAACGCTTGCCCCCCGAAGTGGGCTGCTTTTACGCCCCGCTGGATGTGATTCCGGCTCTGCGCAGGGTGCTGGAGGCGTTGAGGCCCCATCTGCTTGTGTGTCTCGAAACCGAGTTGTGGCCGAACCTGCTGGCCGAAGCACACAGGTTCGGCGCCAAGGTGGCGGTTGTTAACGGGCGCCTTTCGGTGCGCAGCGTGGGCCGTTACCGCAAATTGGGCTCGCTGATGCGGCGGGTGTTGGAGAACGTCGACCTGTTCAGCATGATCTCGGACGAGGATGCCCGTAGAATAGAATCGATAGGTGCCCCCCGGCACAAGATCCGGGTTAACGGTAATGCCAAATTCGACCTGCGCCTGGAAAGCGACTCAGAGGGACAGGCCCTGGAAACCAGGCGGATCTATGGGCTGCGACCAGGCGAGCCGGTCCTGGTCGCCGGCAGCACCCGGCAAGGTGAAGAACGGCTCGTGCTCGAGGCTTACATGGACCTGCGCCATGCATTTGGTCCCTTCCTGCTGATCCTGGCCCCCCGCCACGTTGAAAGGGCGTCCCTGGTGGCCCGCTGGGTTGCGGAAAAAGGGCTTGCCTGCCAGTTTCACAGCGAACTTGCAGGTGGGCGGCCGCGGCGGGCCGAGGTCGTCGTGGTCGATACCGTCGGCGACCTCTTTCGAATCTATAGCTTGGCCACGGTCGTTTTTTGCGGCGGGTCCCTGGTTCCTCTGGGAGGACAGAACATTCTGGAACCGGCGGCTTGGGGCAAGCCGGTGATCTATGGCCCCCACATGGACGATTTCAGTGAGGCCCGGAGCATGCTGGAAAGCTGTGGTGCCGGCCGGACCGTCTATTCGGCTTCGGATTTGGCCCGGGCGGCAAGACGCATACTTGCCGAACCGGCTTTGGCCTGCAAGCTGGGCGAGGCCGCCCGCAAGGCCCTCAAAGATCACAACGGAGCGGTTCACCGCCACGCCGAGGCTGTCAGGCTGCTCTGGGAGCAGGCCGGCGGCTGAAATTGGCCGGCGGGTTTGAGGCGAGGGGGAGCGCTCGGCCGGGATCAATTATCGTTTTTTAAAGAACCCTGGCCGGTGGCTTCCAGGACCGCCGACCACAGCTTGCCCTGGGGCGATACCTGTTTCCGCTTGCCGGCCGAAGCCTCCATGGGAATATGGACGAAGTGGTTGTTCCAGCGGCCTATCAGTAGCTTGGTCTTGCCGGCAAGGCCTGCATGGACCGCGTCCCGGCCGAGGAATCCGCAAAAAACGCTGTCGTTGGCATTGGCCGGCAGGCTGCGGATCATGTAGCTGGGATCGATGTACTTGAGATTGATTTCGATTTTCCTGGCCTTGAAATAATCACCGATGGCCTGTTTGAGAAACAGGCCGATGTCTTTAAGCTTGACGTTCCCCGAAGCATCCTTTTCCGTCTCATTATTACCGAAGAATTTCTGGCCGGCACCCTCGGCGACCACGATGACTGCATGGCCGCGGTCGGCCAGGCGGTTTTCGAGGGCCGCCAGAAAGCCCTTGGGTCCTTCTAGGTCGAAATCGACCTCGGGGATCAGGACGAAATTGACGTCCTGCTGGGCAAGGGAAGCAGTTGCGGCGATAAAGCCGGAGTGGCGGCCCATCAGCTTGATCAGGCCGACACCGTTTGGATATCCCTGGGCTTCGTTATGGGCGCCGATTATGGCCCTGGTGGCCACATCGACCGCCGTGTCGAACCCGAATGACCGTGAAACCAGGTGAATATCATTGTCGATGGTTTTGGGAATTCCCACAACGCTGATTTTCAGCCTGCGGCGCTGGATGGTATCGGCGATCTTGCAGGCGGCCATCAGGGTGCCGTCACCACCGATCATGAAGAGGATACCTATGTTCATCCTTTCGAGGCTGTCCACGATTTCATCCATGTCCTGTGGCCCCCTGGAAGAACCCAGGATCGATCCGCCCATGTCGAGAATGTTGGTGACCTTGTCCGGGGTAAGGTCGATCACCGGATGGCCGTAGCTCGGGATGAAGCCCTGAAGGCCGTAACGGATTCCGTATATGTTCCGGACCCCGTAGTGGTAGTAGAGCTCCAGCACGATGGAGCGGATGATGTCATTCAACCCCGGGCACAAGCCGCCGCAGGTAACCACGGCGCACCTGAGCTTGCTGGGATCGAAATAGATCTTTTCACGCGGCCCGGCCAGCTCGAAGGTCGGCAGAGGCTTACCCTGGCTGACCTGTTCCCGGACTGTCTCGGCCTCGATGTGGATCAGGACGCGCCGGTCGTCGCTGACAAAGGGTTGTTTGATGGCTCCCCGGTCTTCTTTCAGCAAGGGGGAAGGTATCTTGGCCTCGCCCAGGGTATCGATGGTCATGTCGGTGGTTTCTATCATCATCTGAAACCTTCCTTTCCGCTGGGCAGCCGGGCGGGTTCAGGCCGCTCAACTGCCGTTGAATTTGAATTCACCCTTGCCCAGGATGTCATGCAGGTGAAGGATCCCGCAAACAGTTAAACTGTCGTCGACAATGGGCAAGACGGTAATCTGATATTGTTCCATCAGGTTGAGGGCATCGTAGGCCGGAGTCTTGTCTTTTACGTAATGCGGGTCGGGGGTCATTATCTGGTCGACTTTCCGGTCCAGCAGGGGCAGCCCGCGTGCCACCGCCCGGCGGATATCGCCGTCGGTGACGATACCCAGCAGGTGCCTTTCGGGCGAAAGGACCAGAATTACACCCAGGCTGTGGCGGTCCATTTCCCGTATAGCGTGAGGGGCATCCGCACCGCTTGCCACCCAGGGAACCGCTTCGCCGGTAAGCATTATATCCCTGACCTGGCTTGCCAGGCGTTGGCCGAGGGCGCCTCCGGGGTGAAATTTCCTGAAATCCGATGACTTGAAATGTTTCTTGTTTATCAATACCACTGCCAGGGCGTCGCCCATGGCCAGCATGGCCGTGCTGCTGGCAGTCGGTGCCAGGCCCAGGGGGCATGCCTCCCGTTTCACGGCCACGTCGATGACCAGGTCGCTCGATTTGGCCAGGGTCGAATCACCCTTGCCGGTAAAGGCGATAACCGGGCAACCCATCTTCTTGATGGTGGGAAGGAGCATGTTAAGTTCGTCGGTTTCGCCACTGTAGGATAGGGCTATGAAAACGTCGTCCTTGCTGACCATGCCCAGGTCACCGTGCATTGCTTCCACGGGGTGGAGAAACAGCGATCTTGTACCGGTGCTGTTGAGTGTGGCTACTATCTTGCGCCCGATCAGGCCGGATTTGCCGATACCGCTGACAATCACCCGACCGCGGCAGCGGCAGACCAGGTCCACCATATCAGCAAATCGCCGATCGATGCGTTCGATCAGCCCTGAAATACCTTCGGCTTCAATCCTCAGAACCTCTGCGGCTTGTTCGATTACCATCTGCACTCCGGTTTTTCAGGGGCCACGGTCCCCCCGGGCCCCGTTTGAAATTAGTTATACCCAAACTTGAGGTAAAACTTTAGTGCCAAGTAGTCAAGCCGCATTTGGCGGACTCAAGAGTATGCGACCGTCGAGAAAGCAGGTTGGAATTTATTACGCCCGGCCCATTCGGCCGCAATGGCCGGCTGCCTTCCGGTCCGGCGGCGGTATTTTTTTACTTGACATTTGCCCTGGCGGGCGATTATAGGTTCGCCGGTTTTTGTCTTGGTTAAGGCCGGAAAATCAGATTCCGGCTTTTTTGTGGCCTGACGACTAGATAAAATTTAGGGGGTGATAACAATGATTTGTCAAACCATTCGCAAGGGACAGGAATGTGCCTTCATGACCGCCAAGGGATGCAGTTACAACGGTGGACTGTGCCATGAAATCGTGGAAGAGTGCAAGGGCTGCGGCCGCAGCCAGCAAATGGAATCCGGCTGGTATTGTACCGCCTGCCCGGAGCCGGAGATAAAATGGAAACATGGGCACTGCAACATGGCCACCCATGTAACCATCGCCACCAACGGCACGTCCAAGAAACTGAATCCTCTCAAAGCATCCAAACGAAGGAGCCGTTGAGATGGTTGAGCTTGACCACTGAAGCCCCGCACCGGTCAGGGCGGGGCTCATTCTCCTTCCTGCAAACCTCTATATTTCCCGGCCTTTGTGCTTGACAGTACCGGCAACAGCCGATAAACACCCATCACCGGCAGTCTTGCCGCCCCGTGCCGTCAAAAAAACGACCTGATTTTATTCAACAGCCATTTTGAAAAGGAAAATGCCATGAATCCTTTGGCCGCTGAATTGAATGCAACCTTGCTGTCCAGCAATCCTCACATATATTCCATGCTTTCAAAGGTGGGCCGACGGCTCTTTTTCCCCAAGGGGATTCTCAGCCAGAGCGCAGAGGCCAGGGAAAAGGCCCACGCTATCAATGCCACCATCGGCATCGCCAGGCAGGAAGGCCATACCATGCACCTGGCCGGCATTATGGATATGATCAAGGGCCTCAGGCCAAGCCGATCATTGACCTATGCCCCTTCTTTCGGGATACCCGAATTACGGCGCCGCTGGCAGGAAGTCCTGGTCGGCAAGAATCCTTCCCTGGCCGGCAAACCCATCAGCCTTCCGGTGGTAACCTGCGGTATCACCAACGCTGTTTCGGTCTTTTCGGAGATGTGGATCGATCCTGAAGATGTGATCATCCTGCCTTCCATGATGTGGGGCAACTACAACATGATCTTTACTACCCGCAACCAGGCCCGGATGGTCCACTATGAACTTTTCGGGCCCGGCGGCGGTTTCAACCTGGACGGTTTCAGCAAGGTGGTGGAGCAGGAGGCCCGCAGGCGCGACAAGATCGTCGTGCTGCTCAACTTTCCTCACAATCCTACCGGATACGCGCCTACTGTAGATGAGGCCGGCAAGATTGCAGAAATCCTGGTCAATACCGCCCGGGCAGGATGCAATCTGCTGGCATTGATGGACGATTCCTACTTCGGCCTGTACTACGGGGAAGATACCTTCAGGGAATCGTTGTTCGCCCTGCTGGCAGGGGTGGATCCGAGGCTGCTGGCGGTAAAGCTGGACGGCGCCACCAAAGAGTATTTTGTCTGGGGTCTCAGGGTGGGGTTCATGACTTACGGGACCTGCTTCGAGGACGACGAGGGCTACCAGGTGCTGGAAAAGAAGACCGCCGGGTGCGTGCGGGGTAATATTTCCAACGCTTCCCACCTGAGCCAGTCCATGCTTCTGAGGGTCATTGAAGATCCCCGCACAGCGGCCGAGATGGAGGAAAAATTTTCCATCCTGAAACAGCGGGCCCTGGAGGTCAAAAAAGTCCTGGGCGATCCCAAATACGCCGACGCTTTTGAACCCTATCCATTCAATTCCGGGTATTTCATGTGCCTGCGGCTTAAAACCGTTGATGCTGAAGCCCTTCGCATCCACTTGCTCGACCGTTACGGTGTAGGATTGATCTCCCTCGGAGATGACAAGCTGCGGATTGCCTACTCGTGTATTGAGCAGAGCCAGGTACGCGAGCTTTTCGATATCATCCATCAAGGGGTGCGTGAACTGGAGACCGGCCGCTAATGGCAGAAGCCTTGAACCATGGCCAGAAGGCTTCCATGACAGATTCCCTGCGGTCCATCAACCTGGTTGATGCCGGCAAATGGGCTCTCTATTTCTTTGCCATCGGGGTCATCGCCGGGCTGGGCTCCATCGTGTTCCATTACCTGTGCCAGCTGGGCAGCCATTACTTTCTGGATTATATGGCCGGCTACCGGCCCCCGCCGCCCGCGGGCGAACACCACCTGCTGGAGCCCACCACAACGCCCTTTTCGCGCTGGATGCTGGTGCTGCTTCCAATGCTGGGGGGGATCGTATCCGGGTGGCTGGTTTACACTTTTGCACCGGAGGCCGAGGGTCACGGGACCGATGCGGCCATAAAGGCCTATCATCATGCCGGAGGCTTCATCCGCGGGCGGGTGCCCATAATCAAGACCCTGGCTTCTTCAATAACACTGACCACCGGAGGGTCGGGAGGCAGGGAGGGTCCGATCGCCCAGATCGGGGCCGGATTCGGTTCTTTTCTGGCAACCAAGCTGAAACTGACGGACCGGGACCGGAGAATAATGATGGCCGCCGGAGTAGGCGCCGGAGTGGGCAGCATTTTCCGGGCTCCCCTGGCCGGAGCCCTGTTTGCCGCCGAGGTTCTCTACCGTGATCCGGAACTGGAGTCGGATGTCCTCATTCCGGCCGGAATCTCGTCGGTGGTAGCCTATTGCCTTTTCTGCCTGGTTTTCGGCTGGGGTTCGCTTTTCGACTCGCCCCCCTTTGAGTTCCGCAATCCGCTCGAACTCGGTCCCTACCTGGTACTGGCCCTGGTATTGCTGCCGGTCAGCTGGTTATACGTAAAGTCGTTCTACGGGACGATGGGAATCTTTGCCAGGCTGGCCGCCATTCCCAATCATCTCAAGCCGGCCATCGGTGGTTTGCTGACAGGGCTGATCGGGTTTTTCTGGCCCCACACCCTGGCCTTCGGGTACGGCTACCTGCAACAGGCCATCAACAACGAGGCCACCATAGGCCTGCTGCTTACCTTGGTGCTGGGTAAGATCTTCACCACTTCTTTTACCATCGGATCCGGTGGCAGCGGAGGGGTTTTCGGCCCTTCCATCGTCATCGGCGGTGCCCTGGGGGCGGTCGTCGGTAAGCTCTTTCATCAGGCCCTTCCCCAGGTTGTGGGGCATCCCGGTGCTTTTGCCGTGGTGGGTATGGCCGGTTTTTTCGCCGCCGTTTCAAACACTCCCATTTCGACCATTATTTTCGTCTCCGAGATGACCGATTCCTACCACCTCCTGCTTCCCAGCCTGTTGGTCTGCTGGGTGACCTACATGGGGGCCAGGAGATGGACGATCTTTGAGTGCCAGGTCCAGAGCAAGGTCGTTTCCCCCGCCCATGCCGGAGATTTTTTTGTCGACATCCTCCAGACGATACACGTCAAGGACCTGATGCCCCAAGTCAAGAAGGTGGATTTGATCCCCCAGGATATGCCTTTTCAGGAGTTCAAGAAATACCTTTCGGCCTCCACCCAGCATTATTTCCCGGTCATGGATGCAAACGGGAAGCTCATAGGGATCTTCTCGATCAACGATGTCCGGGGAGTGTTGTTCTCCAGGGAGATAGAACACCTGGTGGTAATGAAAGATATTGCCACAACCGACATGATCTACACTACTCCCGGCGATGACCTCAATACCGTCCTCCAGAAGTTCACCATCAAGAACATAGACAGTCTGCCGGTAGTGAGAGAAGATGATCCCGGCCACCTGATCGGAATGCTCAACCGGCGGGAGGTTATCGCCTACTACAACAAGCGTCTTGAAGAGCTCAAAAATTCCCGCCGGCAGTAAGGCCGATGCGCCCGCCGGCAGTTGATTGCCCATCACCGGCAGGCCTCCTGCTGAATCGTTGGCTTGCCGGCGGCCAACGCCAGGCAGTCTTTTCCGCCATGGAGGGATCAGATGCATAAAGCCGAGGCCCGCAGCCGTGGCTGGCAAAATATCATGTCGCCCTGGATACTGATCGGCGCTGTGCTGGTCTTGCTTCCGATCATGCTGGTAATGGCCATCGGCACTATCCAGTTGCAAAGATCGAATGCCTACCAGTTGCTCGCCGAAAAGGGGGAAGCCCTGATAAAGTCTTTCGAGGCCGGAACCCGGGCCGGGGTACTGGAGCGTTTTTGGGGCTGGGCCCACCTGCAAAGGCTTCTGACGGCAACCGCCAGCCAGCCCGATATCGATTACATCATGTTGACCGACAGCCGGGGAAAGGTACTGGCCCACTCGGATCCAGAAAAGGTCGGCCGGTTATATGATGTGGATATCGATTTTACTTCCCTGTCCCGGACTGGTTCAACCTTGACCCGCACCTGGACCGACCAGGATGGCCACAAGATATTCGAGGTTATCAGGCATTTTGCCCCTTCGACAATCGGCAGGACCATGAGAATGGGGCCCGGTATGATGATGAACCGCTGGCATTGGCCCCACGATGCCCCCAACCAGCCTTCTTCGGCCAAGGACCTGTTCATCTTTGTCGGGCTGAGAATGGATAGTGTCCTGGAGGCCCAGCAGAGGGACATCAGGCATATCGTCTTGATGGCCGCCATTCTTTTCCTGGTTGGCATGGCCGGAGTGTCCCTTGTTTTCCTGACCCACAGCTACAGGCAGGCCACATCTTCCCTTTCCAAGGTCAAGGCCTTTTCAGAGCAGGTGGTGGCCAACATGCCGGTGGGTTTGCTCGCCTGGGACGAGGAAGGTAAGCTGGCAGAGATCAACCAGGTTGCCTGTGATCTGCTGGGGCTGGGTTACGAAAGACAGACCGGAAGGCCCATCCGGGAGGTTTTGCCTCCGGCCTTGATGGCCTGCCTGGATGATAATCCCCGCTTTCTGGGCAAACTGGACCGGGAACTGCGGTGGGATGGCAAGGACAAGGAAGTAGCCCTCCAGGTTACCGGGGCGCCGCTGTTTGAATCGGGCAATCTGCGTGGCTATATTTGCCTGCTGAAGGACCTGAGCGAAGTCAGGAAGTTGCGGCAGCAGGTCGAGCGGCATCGCCGGCTGGCCACCATGGGGCGCCTGGCCGCCGGCGTGGCCCATGAAATCCGCAACCCCCTCAGTTCCATCAAGGGTTTTGCTACTTATTTCAAAGAGCGCTGCGGACAAGATGACAAAAGTGGCCAAATAGCGGATTTGATGATCCGGGAAGTCGATCGCCTCAACCGGGTGGTAACCCAGCTGCTGGAGTTTTCCAGACCTGTCAAGGTCAACCCCAGGAAGGTAGAGCTGGCAAGCTTCCTGGCCGATTCACTTCAACTGGTGGAAAAGCGGGCCCGCCAGCAGAAGGTTGAGCTGAAGCTGGATTGTCCGGCTGACCTGGAGGCCGCCTTCGATCCTGACCAGATGAAGCAGGTTCTGCTGAACCTTTACCTCAATGGCCTGGACGCAATGCCGGATGGAGGCGTATTGCGTGTCAGGGCCGGATTTGCTGAAAATGAGGCTGAACTTGCCCTGGAGGTAGTTGATACGGGACAAGGGGTGGACAAGGAGATGGCGGCCAAGGTTTTCGATCCTTACTTTACAACCAAGCCGGGGGGTACCGGGCTGGGCCTGGCCATTGTCCACAACATTGTCGAGGCCCACAACGGCCGCCTGATTT
>JALVRI010000330.1 GCA_027031325.1 Desulfobacteraceae bacterium | reverse complement strand
CCCGATCCAGGCCGGCTCAAGACGGCCCGGCGTTTCAGGCTGCCATGGGACCCGCCCCGCGTGCCGGCCGAAGCCCACGGGCTGGATCTTCCACCTGCCTGGGACCTACCGGCCAAGGCCCTCCTGATGATCGACAAGATAGAGGCCTATGTACCTGACGGTGGACCTTCCGCCCTGGGCTACTTGCGGGGAACAAAGAAAATCGACCCTGACGAATGGTTTTTCAAAGCCCATTTTTACCAGGACCCGGTCTGCCCGGGCTCTCTGGGAATAGAATCTTTCATCCAGCTGATCAAATTCTGGATAAAGCAAAACTGGCCCGGGCTCACCCGGAGCCATAAACCCGCCCTTGTATGCGGCATCGAGCACAGCTGGTCTTATCGGGGGCAAATCATACCCCGCAACAAGCTGGTGACCATCGAGGCGGTAATCACCTCCATTGAAGAAGGCGACCAGCCGGCGGTCTTTGCCGATGGATGGCTCCAGGTCGACGGACGCTATATCTACGAAATGAAATCATTCGGAATTCAAATGCTGAGAAAATGATGTCCTCCGATTGTAAGCATTTGAAGTTCATAATCCGGGTGGATTGCTTTGCAATCCCGGCCGTCTGATGCTAAAGAATGAGCGCCGAAAAGGGGCCGGCATTCAGCCCCCTGCCATGGCCCGTGGGGCCGGCATGAAAAGCAGGTAACAATGTTACCAGGATCGGATGCCTTTTTACGGAGAAATCCATAATGCGTTTTGAAAACGTATTCATCGACGCCTTTGGTTACCAACTTCCACCCCAGGTAGTCACTTCCGGGGAACTTGAAGAACGCCTGGAGTCTGTCTACAGACGCCTTCACCTCCAGCCCGGACAATTGGAAGCCCTTACCGGTATCAGGGAACGCAGGTTCTGGCCACGGGATTTCAAGCTTTCCCGGGGAGCCATCGAGGCGGGCCAAAAAGCCTTCTCCAGCTCTGGAATCAAACCGTCTGATATCGGCATTCTGATTTACGGTGGTGTCTGCCGCGAAAACCTGGAACCTGCCACCGCCTGTGCAGTAGCCCACGGACTGGGCATCGGCCCGCGCGCCCAGGTCTATGACGTTTCCAACGCCTGCCTGGGAGTACTCAATGGTATGCTCCAGATAGCCAATGCCATCGAGCTTGGCCAGGTCAAGGCCGGCATGGTGGTATCCTGTGAATCGGCCCGCCAAATAGTCGAGCTGACCATCCAGCGGCTTTTGGAATCGCCCGACATGGAAAGCGTAAAGTACACCCTGGCAACCCTTACCGGCGGATCAGGGGCCGTGGCGGTCATCCTCTGTCATCGTTCCCTTTCCCCAAACGGACACCGGCTACTAGGTGCTGTGGCGCGCACGGCCCCACAGCACCACAGGTTGTGTATCTGGGGGCCCGACACGGGAATACCTGCCAGCATGCCCCATGTAATGCGCACCGATTCTGTGGGGGTATTGCAAAACGGTGTCGCCCTGGGTATCGAAACATTCGCCGACTTTCGCCGGGAGCTGGGCT
>JALVRI010000329.1 GCA_027031325.1 Desulfobacteraceae bacterium | reverse complement strand
TGGTGGTGTTGGCCACCGAAACGAAGTCCGGAAAACCTATGGCGACCGCCAGAGAGCTGTTTTTGGTCAGGTTCAGCATTTGGCTGGTAAGCGGCGGGATGATCACCCGCAGGGCCTGGGGCAAAATAACCAGGTTGAGCACCTGGCCCGGCTTAAGCCCGATGGCCATGGCAGCTTCGGTCTGCCCCTTGCTCACCGATTGGATCCCGGCCCGCACCACCTCGGCCACAAAGGCCGCCGTGTACAGGACCAAGCCCAGCAGGAGGGCAATGAACTCGGGGCTGAGGGTAATGCCTCCCTTGAAATTGAAGCCTTGCAGTCTGGGAACGTCCATTTCCATCGGGGCTCCAAAAGCCAGCCATACCAGCAAGGGCAGGCCGACAATGGCGGCCGCCGCAACCGGCAAGACCGGGAAATACTTCCCGGTGGCTTCCTGACGTTTCCTGGCCCAGCGGCGTAGCAGCCAGGCAATAAGACAGGCCGCCACCAGGGCCGCCAGCATGTACTTGTGGCAGGGGTGGGCCGCCGGAACGGCCAGGGCCACGCCCCGGTTGGTGAGAAAGACTCCCCTGAAAGGGTTCAGGGCCTGCCTGGGAGACGGCAGGGTTTCGTAAAAGATGGCATACCAGAAAAAAAGCTGCAGCAACACCGGAATGTCCTGCATAACCTCGATATAAAGGGCGGCCATGCGCGAAACCAGCCAGTTGGAAGACAGGCGGGCAATCCCGATGATGGTTCCCAGTAAGGTGGTAAGCACTATCCCGATGAAAGAAACCTTGAGTGTATTGAGGGCTCCCACCAACAGGGCCCGGCCGTAAGTATCGGCGGCCGAGTAGGAAATCAGGGACTCTCCAATTTCGAAGGCGGCTTCTTTGTGCATGAAGCCGAAACCGGAAGCGATATTCTGTTTTTCCAGGTTGACCAAGGTGTTTGAAACCAGATAATAGGCCAGCAGGCCCACCATGCACAATACGCCGACCTGGTAAAAGATAGCCCGTTTGCCGGGATCAAGCCAGAAAGGGTCGGAAGTGGCTGCGCTTTCCTGTTTGCTCATTTTTCAGGACCGGGTTCAACGCTTTGGATGACGAAGGGCCGGTTTCCGCTAGGGTTACCCGGCGAAAACCGGCCGCCTGGAAAATAGGAAAAAAGGAGCCCGGCCCGGTTTGCTCAAAAGCCGGGCCTGCTCTGGGCATTCTACCTGAACGGGGCAGCGTACATCAAGCCACCCTTTGTCCAGAGGGCGTTGAGCCCGCGCTCCAGTCCCAAGGGTGTGTTTACGCCCACGTTGCGCTCAAAAATCTCGCCGTAGTTACCGACCTGTTTTATGATGTTATAGGCCCACTTGTCGTCGAGCCCCAAGGCTTTGCCCATTCCGGGGGTAACCCCGAGAAACCTTTTTACCTGGGGGTTCTTGCTCTTGAGCATCTTGTCCACGTTCCGGGAGGTAATGCCCAGTTCCTCGGCTTCGATCAAAGCCATCACCGTCCAGTTGACGATGTCGTACCACTGGTCGTCACCGTGGCGGACCACCGGAGCCAGGGGCTCCTTGGAAATGATCTCGGGCAGCAGGACGTAGTCCTTGGGATTGGGGGCCACTGAACGCTGGGCGGCCAGCTGGGAAGCATCTGAAGTGAGGCAGTCGCAACGGCCGGCAAAAAAGGCCTTGTTCAACTCGGCCGTGTTCTCGATGACCACCGGCTTCCATTTCATGCCATTGGAGCGGAAGTAATCGGCGGCATTCATCTCGGTTGTCGTGCCGGGAAGGACGCAGACGGTGGCGCCATCCAGTTCCTTGGCGCTCTTGATGCCGAGTTTCTTGGGTACCAGGAAACCCTGGCCGTCGTAATAGTTCACATGGACGAAGTTGAGGCCGTTTTTGGTCTCCCGGGTGAGGGTTTGGGTGGTGTTGCGGCAAAGCACGTCTATTTCACCGGACTGCAGGGCCGGCAGCCGCTGAACCGCGGTCAGGGGGACGAACTTGACCTTGTTGGCATCACCGAATACGGCCGCCGCCACGGCCTTGGCCGTGTCAACGTCGAGCCCTTTCCAGACACCTTTTTTATCCGGCATGCTGAAACCGAAAACACTACCGTTAACACCGGCGCGCAGATACCCCCTGGATCGCACATCATCGAGGGTACCGGCCATGGAAACGGAGGCCAGCGCCAGCACCGCTACCATCACGATCAAAACCTTTGCTAATTTCATCCATCCCTCCTTTTGCCTTGGTTTAACCATAATCCTCCGGTCTCAACCTTCCGGAGCCCGGAGCCAATGGTTCGAAAATCGGGCACATCGGTCGTTACAAAGCCTTTGCCCAAACAAGTTTTGATAACATGAACATCAAGAACATGGCAAGCATATTCCATTGAATTGGGAGCGCCTGGCATGCTAAGTATCGTTGCAGGAAAGCAAATGGCTGCCAACAAACAACCGAGGGGGAAAAATGCCATGAAAACAAGCAGGTGGATTATCCTGACCATCTTTTTGACCGCCCTGATGGCCATGGCCGGCTGCGGGCACATGACCAGCATCGAAGTAAGCTATCAGGCGCCTGAGCCACAACCGCTGTTGGCGGGCCGAACATTCAACCTGTCGGTGACAGACAATCTGCAGGGACAGCCTCTGCTGGGCGAACAGGCCGCTTCGATGCTGCCTTACTTCAGCAACCTTTTTGTCCTCACCATCAACCGCCAGGGCAAGCGTTCTTCGACCGAAGGCGGCCTGGATCTTTCTCAGCTCTTCCTGAAAGCACTAACCGAGCGGCTGGAAACCCTGGGAGCCACCGTCAGCCAGGACTCGGCACCGGGAACGGACATCATCAGGATTACAATCGACAGCTTCACCATCGAAAAGTCAGGACGTAAGTGGACAGGTAGCACCAGCTACGAGGCAAGCTACCAAAAAAATGGCAAAACCGTCAGGCAGGAAGCGGTCAAGGCAGAGGTCGAACGCCTTACCATCTTGGGGCCCAAGAGCGTCAACACCGTCGCCAGCGACCTGGTCGAAACAGCCGTCAACAAGCTCGACCTGGAACGTCTCTTGACCGCAAAGCAAAACTGAGCGACAGTATTTACCGCAAGGCCCAGATCCCGGCAAAAGCCTTCAGCAGGCTGTTGAAAAACGTCATGAGCGCAGGCCAGACAAGGCAAAATCCGGCGAAAAAGCGCAGTTTATTGGTAATAAATGAGCATTTTGAGCAGGATTTCAACGCCGTCTGGCCAAGCGTAATAGTTTTTCAACAGCCCTGCTAGCCAGGGAAACATTTCCGCCTACAGGTCCAGGCCGTAAGCCTTGATCTTGGCCAAAAGGCTGGGGTGGCTTATTTCCAAAAGCTTTGCAGCCCGGCTGCGATTACCACCTGTTGTCTGCAAGGCTTTTTCTATCAAGGCCTTTTCAATCATCCGTTGGGCGGCCTTGATGGAAAAACCGTCGAAAAGGGCGCTCAAATCCCGGCTGGCTTTAAGATCGCCGACTGTCCCGGCAAAAACCTCCGGTTCCAGGTACCGGTCTTCACAAAGAACCATCGCCCTTTCGATGGCATTTTCCAGCTCGCGCACATTACCAGGCCAGCTATGCTGCAACAACAGTTTCATGGCCGCCGGGGAGACACCTTCGATCTGGCGATCGAAAACCACGTTGAACTTGTCGATGAAATGCTTGCAAAGCAACGGGATGTCTTCCGGACGCTGGCGCAGGGCCGGCATGTGGATCGGCATCACATTCAGGCGGTAGAACAGGTCTTCACGGAAATTCCCCTCTGCCATGGCCCGGCCCAGATCCCGGGAAGTGGCGGCAATCACCCTTACATCGACCCTGCGTGTCTTCCGTCCGCCCACCGGGCGAACCTCGCTTTCCTGCAACACCCGCAGGAGCTTTACCTGAAGCGAAATGGGCAATTCACCGATCTCGTCCAGGAATATGGTCCCCCCTTCGGCTTCCGCGAACAAACCGGGACGATCGCGGTCGGCCCCGGTGAAAGCTCCCTTGACGTGCCCGAACAGCTCGCTTTCAAGCAGGTTTTCGGGAATCCCGCCGCAATTGACCGGGACCCAGGGGCCCTGGCCGCGCGGCCCTGTCTGGTGGATGGCCTTTGCCAGCAACTCCTTGCCGGTGCCGCTTTCACCGGTTATCAGGACAGTCGTGTCGTAGGCCGCCACCTTGCGGGCCAGCTTGAAGACGGCCTCCATGGCCGGGCTCCTGGCCACCAGGTTGCCGAAGCCTTCACGGGCCCCGATCATCTCGAGCCTGCGCCTGAGCCTGAGGTTTTCGCGCTTGAGCCGTTCCCTTTCCTCGGCCTTCTTGATTGCCAGGCGCACCTCGTCTGGTTTGAAAGGCTTTGAAATAAAATCGTAGGCCCCCAGCTTCATGGCTTCCACCGCCAGATCGATGGTGCCGTAAGCAGACATCATGATCACCGTGGTCTGCCCGAGCATGTCGCGGGCGGTTTTCAAAAACTCCATCCCGTCCATGACCGGCATCTTGATGTCACAGAGAATGTAATCGTAGCTGCCGGAAGTCACTTTGGCCAGGGCGTCTTTGCCGTCAGAGGCCGTCTCGACCACGTACCCGGCCTTGGACAACATGGCCGCCAGCATGTGGCGCATGTTCTCTTCGTCGTCGACGACCAGGATAGAGGCCTTGGTCTTAATTGTCCCCATTTATGAGATTCCCCGTAACAGTTTGCCCGAAAGGACCCGCGGAAGGCGGGGCCGGCCCGGGACTGTCTATAACTCTCCCGACCCTCGGGGGGATTGTGCTCCAATAACAGGAAGGGTCAGGAGTACCGTGGAGCCGACACCTTCCCGGCTGCTGATCCTGATGCTGCCCCCCAACTGCTGAATGATCATGTAACTTACCGCAAGGCCCAGCCCGGTTCCCTTGCCGGGGGCCTTGGTGGAAAAGAAGGGATCGAAGACATTTTCAAGGTTTTCTTCACTGATACCTGCACCGTTGTCCCTGATCTCGATCACCAGCCGGAGATCTGCGGTCCCATCGCCGGCGCAAGCGCCCTGAGGCGGGTCGTTTTTGACCACGATTTCGATTTCCCCCTTTTCCTTTTCTTGGTTTTCGGCAATTGCATCGGCGGCGTTCAGCAACAGATTCAAAAACACCTGCCGCAGCTGCTCTTCGTCGGCCGCCACCAGGTCGCAACGGGCTTCAAACCTCGACCTGATTTCGATCCCGGCCATCATGGGCTGAGTAGTCAAGATCGATGTCAGGTCCCTGAGCACCTGTAATACGGCCACTTTGCCCCGACCGGCTGTCACAGGGCGGGCAAGATCCAGCAGCTGCCGGATAATACGGTTTATTCTCTGGATTTCTTCTTCCGCCCGTTCCAGGAACTCGGATCGTTCTTGCTCTTCAAGCTCACCAGCCTTGAGCATCTCCAGGTAACCAAGGACGATGCCGATGGGATTGCCTATCTCATGGGCGATACCGGCCGCCAGGCGGCCGACGGATGCCATCTTTTCGGCCCGCACGATCTCCTCCTGGGCCTCTTTCAGGTTGCGATTGGCTTCTTCCAGGCTGGCCACTGTCGCCCTCAGCCGCTGCTTGTCCTGGGCTATCCTGTTCAACATGGTATTGAGGGCTGAAGAGAGCCTGCCCAGCTCGTTGTCTTCCCTCCTTACGGCAAAGAGCACATCTTCATCGTCACTGTATTTCTCGGCCTGTTGCACCAACCGGTCGACCGGGCGGAGGTAAATCTTGAACAACCTGTAGAGGGCTACCAGGGTGAGGATAAATGTATTGATCAGGATGTAGAAAAAAACACCCTTTTGGTAACGGCCCAGTTGGCGGTTCACCCCGGCAAGGGAAGTCATCAATACGCACGCTCCTGCCGCCTGTCCGTTTTTTTCAATCCTGGCAGCCGATATCAGGAAATCGTAGCGTGGACCTGTAAGGTGCCAGTGGTAGCCTAGCCGCTTCTGGATTGTCGTTTTGCCCTTCAGCACCGCGGCGGCCATGCGCAACATCTCGACCTGGAAACCGGTGTCGCCCAAGTGTTTGAAAACAGGCCGGCCGGAAGCGTCATAAACCATGAAATTGACGATGGAAGACTTATTCCAGGGCAGCGGGCCTTCGTAACCGGCGGGCAAGGGCCCGAGAGCTGTTTTTCCCAGCATCGGCACGGCAAAAACCGCCAGTCCGTCAAGCAGATCGCGGGCGTTCCTGTCTTCAGCCTTCAAGAGCAGGCCGTGGTAGACATAAGCTGTAACGAGGTTGGCACCAAAACCGGCTATCAGCAGGAAAAGGGCTATGTTGAAGGCGATATTGGCTTTCAATCCACGGACCAGCACGTCTCGGATACTCCTGAAGTATGCCCGCAAGTTCCGGGGCGGAAAATTTCCCGGTCCGGAACCATACCTGTGATCCTTCCAAATCCCCAATCAAATTCGGGTAAAGGCGAAAGGTCCTGACTGCCAGGGTAGCATAACGGCCTGGGCATGGCAAACCGCAACCACCGAACCAAAATCCGGGCCGTTACCAGGCAATACCGGTCTGCCTACGCAAAAAGGGCCTGCAGAGCAGGCCCTTTTTCTTTCTTACCGTCATCCGGTCCGAAGGCCGGGTGCCAAGTCTCCATTTTAGAGATACTTGAACTTCTGATACTGTTCTTCGGTCAGCTTGTTCCAGGCATAGATGTTTTTCTGGAACTTTTTGAAATGCTCGTAGACTTTCTTGCTCATGGGGTCTTTGGCGGCCAGGTCGTCAAGCACTTCCTTGGACAATTTCTTAAGTGACTTGAGAACCGACTCCGGGAACTGCCGCAACTTCACATGATGTTTTTCGATCAATTCCACCAGAGCCGCATTGTTCTTGCTTTCGAATTCGGAAATCATCCACATGTTAGACTTGTAGGCGGCCGCATCGACGATGGCCTGGAGGTCCTTGGGCAGGCTCTCCCAGGCCTTCTTGTTTACTATGGCTTCCAAGGCCGTTCCCGGTTCGTGCCAGCCGGGATAGTAGTAATACTTGGCGGCCTTGTAAAATCCCATCTTCAGGTCATGGTAAGGACCAACCCACTCGGTGGCGTCGATGACACCCCGGTCCAGGTTGGTGTAGATTTCACCACCGGCCACCAGGACGGCGTTTCCTCCTGCCTTGGCGATTACCTTTCCGCCCAGGCCGGGGATTCTCATCTTGAGGCCCTTGATATCGTTGATGGACTTGATCTCCTTGTTGAACCACCCTCCCATCTGGACCCCGGTATTGCCGGCCAGGAAAGGCTTGACGTTGAACGGAGCGTAGACCTCTTCCCAAAGCTTCATTCCACCGCCGTTCAGAATCCAGGCGTTCATGGACTGGGCGTTGAAACCGAAGGGTACGGCCGCAAAGAACTGGGTAGCGGGAGACTTGCCGGCCCAGTAGTAAGCCGCCCCGTGGCCCATCTGGACCGTTCCCTGGCTGACGGCATCAAAGACCCCCAGGGGCGGTACCAGCTCGCCTCCACCGTAAACGGTGATCTTGAGGCGCCCTCCGCTCATCTCGTCGACCCATTTGGCAAACAGATCGGCCCCTTCTCCCAGGACGGGGAAATGGGGCGGCCAGGTGGTAACCATCTTCCAGCGGATGGTTTTCTTCGCAAAAGCCGGCACTGCCTTGGATGCCAGGCCTGCGGTCAGGGCGGCGGCCCCGACACCTACCTTTTTCAGGAAACTGCGCCTTTCTGCCTTCATAGAACCCTCCTCTTTGCGTTTGCAATTACGGATCATCAGTCTGTATCTTCCTATAGACAGCATCCATCAGATCTGTCAACCGTTGGAGTCTTTTATTTGGCGGTATCTAGAATCTGGCGCACCTTGCGGGCCAGCTCGGTGATGGCGAAGGGTTTCTGAATGAAGTGAATCCCTTTTTCAAGTACTCCCTTGCGGATTATGGTGTCAGAAGCATAACCGGACATGAAGAGGGTCTCCATGCCCGGTCGCAGACGGGCAATCCGGTTCTGTAATTGCTTACCATCCATGCTGGGCATGATAACGTCGGTTATCAGCAGGTCGATGAATCCCGGATGATTTTCGGCCAGATCCATGGCCGCTTCGACAGTCGGCGCTTCCAGGACGTTGTAACCATAGTTTTTCAGCGCGGTTGCCGCCATGTTACGCACCTGCGCTTCGTCTTCCACCACCAGAATGGTCTCCTTTCCGCGCAGATCCTCCTGGTCGGCAGGCGTCTCCTCGACCGGTTGCTCCCCCTTGAACCGGGGCAGGTAGATCTTGAAAGTACTGCCCTTGCCCTGCTCACTGTAGACGTATATGGCTCCCCGGTTCTGTTTGACGATCCCGTAGACCGTGGAAAGCCCAAGTCCGGTCCCGACCCCCTTGGCCTTGGTGGTGAAGAAGGGTTCAAAAACCTGCCGCCGCACATCCGCTGTCATCCCGCAGCCGGTGTCGCTCACTTCCAGGGTTACGAAGCGACCGGGTTCCAGACCTGGATGGAAGCGGCAATACATCCGGTCCAGGACCACGTTGGCCGTGGCGATCCTGATGACCCCGTTTCCTTCGATGGCATCGCGGGCGTTTACGACCAGGTTCATTACGATCTGGTCCACCTGGGATGGATCTATATACACCGGCCAGAGCTCAGGGGCCAATTCCAGTTCCAACTCGATTTCTTCCCGGATCAAGCGCCGCAACATCTTCTGGGACTCGGCAAGGAGCTGATTCAGGTTGACCACCCGGGGAGCGGCTGTCTGCTGGCGTGAAAAGGCCAATAACTGGCGGGTCAGGGCCGCCGAACGCTCGGAGGCATTCTTGATTTCCGCCAGGTCTTTCAAGAGGGGGTGACCGGGGTTGAGCTTGAGCATCCCGAGTTCGGCATAACCTCCGATCACACTGAGCATGTTGTTGAAATCGTGGGCAATCCCACCTGCCAGGCGGCCGATCGATTCCATTTTTTGGCTCTGCTGAACCTGCCGCTCCATTGTGACCAGCTCGGTTACATCGTTGAAGATACCAACAAAACTTTCAGGGGTCTCGCCCCGCTCCTTTACCGGTGAAATCGTCCCTCCCAAATGGCGCACCGTTGCCTCGGAAGACTCCAGGCTGATCCTTCCGGCCCATTCCCGGCCCCTGGTTATCACCTGGCGGATCAGCTCCAGCAAGGGTTCATGTTCACCCTTTTCCCGGCGGCCGTTGAGCTCGAGCCTGTCCAGCGCCGAAACAGGTTGCTTCAAAATTGCGGCAAAGGCCGAATTGGCATACTGGATTCGACCGGTGCTGGTAAAGACCACGATACCTTCCTGGGCCTGGTCCAGGGCCGCCACCAGCCTGGCCGTGGACTTACGGTCACGCCGCAAACGTCTTTCGAGCTCCAGGCGAAAAAGGCCGGCGCCGATGTCTTCGGAAGTCTCATCCAGGAGACGCTGGATATCAGGATCGTTGATCAGGCCCCGGGAAGCGGTGACGACCATCAGGCCGAAAACCCGCGAGCGGTGTTCAAAACGCCGCACGAAGGAAAGATCATCTCCAAACTGATGTCTCAAACCGCAGTCACGGCAGATCTCTGCTTCCCGGCTGCCAAACAATCCCTTTGATACAGCAAGCGCCCTGGCACTGCAGGCCGGCAAAAAAGACGAATCGGCAGGCTCCAGGCGGCCTGCAAAGCCGGCTCCCTTCTTGAAAACCGACCAGCGCAACTTGCCTTCCCGGCCGGTCAAGCCCATCCATGCGAAATGGATGAGTCCGGAAGAGACCAGGCAAACCGCGGCCCGGCCAAGCAGGTCGGCAGGCTCCTTGGCTTTTACCAGGATCCGGTTTACGCTCCTTACGGTGTCCAGCATCTTGCGGTGGCGTTCCCTCTGCTCTTCCAGGTACTTGAACCGTACCACGAGGGGCTGCTCAGCCCCGATGAGCATATCGAGCTCCCCGCGTTTCAGGGCCTCCAGGATTGCCTCGGCCTGCTGAAGCCTCTTTTTAAGGGCGGCATATTCGGCTTTCACCTCATCCATTTGACAAGTGCCCGTCGTCTATTCCCAAGACCTCCATAAGTTTACCTGCCTTTGCCAACGATCCCACGATCAGCCGGCGGGGAGGAGGCAATTCGACAATCAGGGTCGGTATCGCCATGACATTGTTGTCCAGGGCGGCCTGGTAGTCCACCAACACGTCCACAACTTCTAGCTCCCACCTGCCCGGAAGCCGGCGGCAGACCTGCTCCACCACCCGGCGGGCCTTGGAAGAGTTGGGCTCGTTGCCGGCCACGAAAAGCCGCAACCGGTAAAAAGCTTCTCCGGTGCCCCGGCAGGATGCACCCTTTTCACCCTCGCTCATCCGGCTGAACCTCCCATCTGAATCCGAATCCTCTGCCCGGTGATGAGGTAGGAATGTTTCTTGTTTGAACGGGCGGATCCTCTAGATCCGAGTGCTTTCAAAAGGCGTCCGGTCCCGTTTCCCTCTTCTTTGGAGTGCACGAAAACAACCGTGTCGATCATGGACGAAACTCCGTTTCGCAGTCCTGCCGAATTGTCATCACGGTTCTCCATTGTTTTCGGGTCTAAAGACAACCGGCTCCGGGAATATCACGATCCGGCCCGCTCCCGGGATCGGCTCCTGACAAGGCGGCCGAAAGAGCCATCACCGGGCCGAGGGTACAGCTATCTTGTGCGGAAACTCTGCACCACCTCAGCCGGATGGACGGGTGTTGCAGGAAAAAGGCTGGAACCTGGATGGTACTCTGAGAATCAAACTCTTCCCGCACCTCCATTGGCGTTAGAATACTGCAAGCTGCTTTCAAAAACAACATTAAATATCGAAGGCGGCACCACGCCGATTCCGGCAACCTGTTTGGGATTGCATTTTTCGATGATCGGGGTTATAGGTTGCTTCCGGTACTCAGACAGGAACAGGCAACGGTCCGTGGAAACGGCCCATCTCCAACCACCGGTATTTTTCAGAAAGGAGGTGAACGAACTTTCCGCCTGCCGTACGCAGTGCATTTCAGAAAATGCCTCACGAAAAGGCTCCTGCCGATCTTTTATTGAAAAGTATACCACTGATCGAATTATCGAAACATTGTTTCCAGAACCCAAGTTAACGCCTACCAAGGGGTTGGGGACGGCTCTTTTGTCAGCCGGCGCCTGAAACAACCGGGCACCCCGGGACGGTGCCGGGGGCAAAGACCAGAAGTTCCCAAGAAGTCTAAACACCGCGCCGGCAAATTATGCTTGCCTGCATCCTGCCGCCGGTGACCCGAGACCCGCTTGGAGGGCGAGCCTTAGGAGGAGCTTGAAAGATGCTGAAAAGGATTTTGCTCATGTCGATTCTGACCCTCTGCGTTACCGCCCTGCTCACCCCTGCCTTGGCCCAGGATGACAAACCCGTGGAGCATTCACCCACATCTCAAAAGGCCGGTGGAGTAAAGGGGCTTGAAAAACGGATCAAGCACCTGGAAGAGATGGTCAGGCGCCAAAAAGAAGGCCGCAACTGGTACGACCGGGTCAACCTGAGCGGTCTGGTAGAGGTCGAGGCTGGCTACAACAAGACCGATTACAAGGATCCGGCCATCGAGGACGAAAAGGGGTCCGACCTGGACCTGGCCAACGTCGAACTGGTCTTCGACGCCAATATCGTCAACCATCCCAAGGGACAGGTAAACGGCCATGTCATGCTGAAATACAGCGACGACGACGTATACATAGACGAAGGTTACATCCTGCTTTCGGGCACGCGCCAATTGCCCTTCTATCTTATTGCCGGCCGGCAGTACGTACCTTTTGGTCATTTCGACAGTCATTTCATTTCAGACCCCCAAACCCTGGTGCTGGGCGAAACCAACGAGGGGGCCCTTGTGGCCGGATACCGGCTGAACGGCAGCGACGTTCTCGACATCTCGGCGGGGGCTTTCAACGGCAAGGCCCGGGAAGCCGGGGATGACGATACAATCGACAGCCTGGTGGCCTCCATCAAGGCCAACCCCCTGCCGGACCTGTCCCTGGGCGTCTCTTATATCTCCAACCTTGCCAGTGCCGATGCCTTCAATGAAGCCGTGGTCGATTCCGACAATCTAGATTCGATTGTCAGCGGCTGGAGCGCCTATGTCAGCTATACTTTCCTGGACCGCTGGCACCTGATCGCCGAATACGTCGGCGCCCTGGACGAGTTCAAGGCCGGGGAGTTGTACGATGCCGCCGACGGCAAGCAGCGCAAACCTTCGGCCTGGAATCTTGAACTCGGTTTCAGCCTCACAGACACCCTGGAGATAGCCGCCCGTTACGGAGGCTCGGACGACGGTGCCGACTTCATGCCCGAGTCCGAGTACGGCGCCGTTGTCAACTGGACAATTATCGAAAACACCAACCTGGGCCTGGAGTATCTCCATGGTGAATTCGAAGACGACGTCCAAAAAACAGACTCTTTCACCGCCCAGCTGGCCATCCAGTTCTAGACCGGGCCCCGAACTTGGAACCTGATTACAACTTAAAACCGGCGCCCTAAAGGCAAACGGCCAATCGGCCGCCGCCAGGGGTGCCGGTCTTCATTTTGCTTGTTTTTATTTGCATTGCCTGCCGGGCCCTGGTATATGGGCAGGTTTGAATTTGCCCTTGAAAGGATTCCTGATTGCAGAAGTTTGTCTATCTTGTTGTTGCCGGAGCAGCCGGAACGCTTGCCAGGTACGGCCTGGCAGGCCTTGTTCACCGGATCGATGGGGCCTGGTTTCCATGGGGAACCCTTACCGTCAACCTGCTTGGCTGCCTGCTGGCCGGGCTGGGATGGTCCCTTTTCGAAGACCGGCTGGCAATGCCCGCCCAGCTGCGAACGATAGTCCTGGTTGGCTTCATGGGGGCCTTTACCACTTTTTCGGCCTACATCCTGGAAACAGGGCAACTGCTGCGCTCGTCCCAATGGTTGGCGGCGGCCGCCAACCTGCTGTTGCAAAACATCCTCGGACTTGTGGCCCTGTTCGGCGGCGCGGCCCTGGGCCGGATGTTTTAGACTCTAAAACCAGCCTTTAAATCCCAAGGCATTAAACGGACAAAGAAAATGAAGCTACCTTCAGAAGCTTGCCTGCTCAGGATTTTCGTGGGAGAAAGTGACAAGTACGATGGCAAACCGCTTTACGAAACCATAGTCAACGAGGCCCGGCGGCGGCATTTGGCCGGAGCCACTGTCCTGAGGGGTTTTTTGGGCTTCGGTGCCAACAGCCGGATCCACACATCCAAGTTGCTGCGCCTTTCAGAAGACCTGCCGGTGGTGATCGAAATCGTGGACGAGCCTTCCAAAATAGAGTCTTTTCTCCCCACCCTGGACGCAATGATCAAGGAAGGCCTGGTTACCATCGAAAAGGTCAGGATAATAGCCTACCGCCACAATTCGAATACTTGACACATCCCGGATGGCGTAAGGTTTCATCAGGGCTCCGCCAAGTCTCAATCTTCGTCATCGTTTCGCAAATCGGCGGAACCATCCTGAGACCTGCCAAATCTCATCCTGCCGGAAATAAGGTACTCAATTTGACAGCTCAAATCCTGGTTCCGAATCAGGGAAAAAACTCGGCCATGGCAGAAAAAGCCCGGTTTTCGGCAGGATATTTTGGCTTTGGCTGCCTGGGGGACGGGTGTTTGTGTGTTTTTATAAGTTCAGCGTCAAACCTGCCCGGCCAGGCTGAACAGCCTTGGGAAATGCTTTTGCGAGAGCCTCGATCGCAAGAGAGCCGGTACAATGGCAGGGAATCAGTTTCGGAACCCCAAGATCGGCCAAGGCGGCAATGGTTCGTTCCAGCCGTCGTTGTCCTGCCCCAAGCAGGTGAAATCCGCCGATGACAGTCTTGACCTGCCGCCTGCCTGTGAGCTGCCGGATCCGGGTCAACGTATTGATCAACCCTGAGTGGCAACAGCCGACGCAGACTACCAGCCCCTCCGCTGTCTCCAGCCAGAGGGCCTGGTCGTCTTCGATGGTATCCAGATGGGTGCCTTCGGGGTTCAGGAAAAAGGGACCGCCGGTATCTTCAAAGTCTGTCCGGCGGGGGATGTATCCGCTCAACCCGATTCCGTCTGCCAGCCAGACAGGCTCGAAAGTCCACTTTATCCTGTCCAGGGGCAAGGCATCCAAGGCCCGTTTTGAGGCGGGCGGCATGCCGATGGAGGCTGCCTGCGGGCCGCGGCGGGCGAACCTGGGCAAGACGGCCGCCGGGTGGCAGCAAAGCACGGCCCGGACGGCCCTGCTCAGGACATGGTCCAAAGCCCCGCTATGATCGTAATGGCCATGGCTCAAAACAATCCAGTCGGCCCCTTGGAGATCGACTCCCAGCCTGGCGGCATTGCCCGCAAGGCAACCGCCCTGGCCGGTATCGAACAGAATCCGTTGCCCGCCTGCTTCTATCCAGAGGGAAAAACCGTGCTCGACGGCCAAGCCC
>JALVRI010000328.1 GCA_027031325.1 Desulfobacteraceae bacterium | reverse complement strand
TATTTTCATCCGCCGCCGAATCTTGGCGTATGGCCGGCCTAGAACCAAAGGGCCAAATTCAATTTTCATCCCGGGCCTTCGATCTGGAAGGCCTGCTCAACCTGTTTGTCCCCCTCATGGAACCACTTTACCGTCCAAACGACATGCCTTTCCGGGAATTGATCTCTATTGCAAAATCTTTCACGGGCGAAATGGCAGGCGCAGTATCTTTTGCCGGGGACAGAGTCGAGGCTGAAATGGTAACCGTCTTGAAAGACAAGGTCAGTGCCGGCAGTTTCATCGAGGATGTCTATCTTCCATGGCTAAGCAGATACATGGAATCGCTCCGGGAATTGCTGGAACGGCAAGGTTTGAACCCGGACGGTAAACTATGGCACCGTACCACCGACAGCAGGGTAAAGGGGCTTCCGGTCTACGGCCTTGAAATAAGAATGCCGCTCATGCCGGCTGTCGGTGCGAAGCGGTCAAATGGTTATGAGCCGAAAATGATGAGCTATCCCATGCGCATGGCGGTGGTCGAAGACATGTTCTTGAGCGCCCCGGACGACTTGCGACTGGCAAAACTCATCTCCAGGGTCAAAAAGGCACGCAAAGTTACAGCCCCCCCCTGGCTCGCCCGCTACAGCGTGGATTCAGGGGCTTACTTGCAATCCATTACCGACGTTTTGCCATTCAAGGACCAGCTGCCCGACCTGCCGACCGGCCTGGGCAGGATCGTAAGCCATGTTACAGTCTCAGGCGGCAAAATCGTTTCCAAAACGGCAATCGCCATCAAGGACATCAAGGCCATAGCCGCCTTTTTCAGGGAAATGGCCCAGGCTGCAAAATCAGCTTCCACCGCCCCGGCCTCCCCCGAAGCCGGCAAAAAGAACATCGGTTCCAAGCCTAGGGCTGTGAAAAAACCGGTAACCCCGGCTGAAATGGTGGACAAGGGCAACCTTCTGGCAACCTACGGCAACTACCAGGGTGCCGTTGAGTACTACCTCAAGGCCATCTCCCGGCAACCTGGATTGAGCGCAGCCTATTTCAATCTCGGCCTGGCCTACGGTGAACTTGAAAAGTACGACCAAGCCCTGAAAGCCCTTGACAAGGCTATCGAACTCATGCCAGATAAGGCTGTCTATTATTATGGACGCGGTAGAGTTTTGCTGATGGCCGGCCACCAGGAGCAGGCCCGCAAGGATTTTGAAAAAGCCGCCAGCCTTGGAGACGAGGATGCCCGGAGGTACCTTGCAACCCAGGCGGAGAATTGAAGATTGAAATAATTCCGAAATTCGAGCATAAACAGCAGGTAAGCCTATTGTTTTTGAAGCCAGAAAATTGGATTGAGCCAACCGGCCGCCTGTCTTTGGACAGGCGGTTGTCTTTTTGAGCGCCGGAGGAGGTATCATTCTGATCGAGGGGCCGTCGTGCGACCCGCAGGTGCCACCCAGGTTGCCGTCAAAACCCCTGCAGATGATGACAAGGCTGGCAAGCGGTATTAACTTTACGGATTGTTTCTGCCGGGCAACGGCAGATTGAACCC
>JALVRI010000327.1 GCA_027031325.1 Desulfobacteraceae bacterium | reverse complement strand
CCTCCGGTGTTTTATCGGTAGTATCAATTTTCAACTCCGGTGCTTCCGGGGTCTCGTAAGGATCATCCACCCCGGTAAAACCTCTTATCAGCCCTGCCCGCGCCTTTGCATACATTCCTTTGCGGTCCCGCTTTTCACATACTTCCAAAGGAGTGCACACGTGGACTTCTATGAACCCTCCATACTCTTCTATGGACTTTCGGATCTCGTTGCGGGTATTCGAATACGGAGCGATGGGAGCACAGATGGCAATCCCTCTGTTCTTGGTTATTTCACGGGCGACAAAACCTATCCGGCGGACATTTATATCCCGGTGTTCCTTGGAAAAGTTCAACTCCGAAGACAAGTTACGGCGGACTATGTCTCCGTCCAGCAATGTAACCGGCCGCTCGCCGATTTCCAACATCCGCGAGTACAAAATTTTGGCTACCGTCGACTTGCCGGCCCCTGAAAGGCCGGTCAAAAAAATCGTGAACCCTTGCTTGCCAGGTGGCGGATAGGCTTTCTGCAATTCACACACCACCTCCGGAAACGTCGCCCATTCGGGAATCCGGCGGCCGCTCATTATCCGCCGGCGTATCTCTTCTCCATCAAGGCTGATTGCGCTCGTTCCATCCGGTACCCTGTCGGAAGGCCGATATTCATCCTCGAATGGAAGATAAACCATCTTTTCGAAGGGGACTATTTCGATACCGATCTCTTTCCCGAAAGCAAGTACTTGACTGTGGATCTGCTTGCATTCAAACAGCTTTTGACCCGACTCGGCCGGAACCGGTGTGGCGTGGTTGTAACCGACGATGAAGTGAGAACAGCCGTAATTTTTAGCAATGATGGCCTGCAGCATTGCCTCCCTGGCCCCGGCCAGCCGCATGGCCAGGGGAAGCAGGTTGAGAAGGCAGGTATTGGGAGGATAATACTTCAGTAACTTTTTGTACACGCGAACTCGAGTATAGTAATCGAAATCACTTGGGCTGCTTGCACCGACCACCGGCAAGAGCAGCAAATTTGCTTCCGTCTGCCGCATGGCCTGCAATGTCAGCTCAAACTGGGGGCGGTGCATTGTCTTCCTGGTTTGGAAACCTACTATCCGGCGCCAGCCAAGCTTTCTGAACATCCGCCTTGTATCCTGGGGGGTCATGCGTAACTGGAGAAAATCATAATGCACCGGCAGGTTGAGCGCCTCGAGCTTTCCACCGATGTAATAGTCACCGGTTTCATTGAGCAGCCGGTATACCCCTGGATGCTTCGGGTCGTCGCAATCGAAAAGCAGCTCCGCCTCCTTCTGCTTGTCCACGGGCCAAATATCTTCTATGTGCATCACAGCCAGAAGGAAACCCTCTGGGTCACGAATAGCAACAGACTGGCCACCCTCCAGGCTCTCGGCCAAGGTACGGTTTACATCAAGGCAGACCGGCATGGGCCACAGGGTCCCGTCCTGAAGCTGCATCCGGTCAAGGACCGCCTCATAATCCGATCTGACCATGAAACCTTGGAGGGGAGAAAAAGCTCCGGTGGCAAGCAGTTC
>JALVRI010000326.1 GCA_027031325.1 Desulfobacteraceae bacterium | reverse complement strand
ACCTGGCAGGTTTGCCGGGGAAGCAAAGTCTCCTGCGGCCGACAGCTTGCCCATCGGGCCCCGGACGGGGCCGCAGCTCGTTTTTTGCTCTTTGAACCGGTTTTTTTTCAACTATCCTTCAGGGGGAGATGGATGCCATGAGGGATGAATTCGGGAAAAATACTGGTGTGAGCAGGCTTTACCGGCGTTACCAAAGGGCTTTCAGGATACCTGAGAACCTTGACTACTACTCACCGGAAGATTTCAAACGTGCCCAGCGTAAATTCATTAAACTCGGTCTGACCCGTGGATTTGAGATAGACACCGGATTGGACGGCCCTTGAGTTGGCTTGTTATTTGGAAAGGCGATGCAGACAGGGAAAGAGTCGGGTCCTTTGCACTCTTCTTTAAAATTTTTTCAGGCAGTAAACCAGGAGGTGAATTGATGAACAGCCTTGTTGTTGGGGTGCGCCGGCAGTGGGTTGTAGCGGTGCTGGCGCTGCTGTTGGTCGGATTGCTGGTGGCACCTGTATCAGCCAAGGAAAACAGGCCGCAAAGGTTGTTGACCTTTGCCCCGGAATATCCCGGAGTCGTGGTCGGCCCTGAAGACGAGATCAGCATGGATCTGATCCTGCACAACAAGGGAAAAGAGGATGAGACCGTTTTCCTGTGGGTGGAGTCCAAGCCGGATGACTGGAAAGTGCGTATCAAGACCTACCGCTTCGATATCACCGGGGTCCACGTGCCCGGCGGGCAAGACAAGATGCTGACCTTCAAGGCTTCCCATGAAAAGAAGGTCAAACCCGGTGAATACATTTTCCGGATCGGCGCCCGTTCGGCAGACAGGCACTTCAAATTCATCCGCCAAATCCGGGTGAAAGTGACCGCCGCTAAAAAGAGTGCGGAATCCAAGGGAATCGTCCTGACCACATCCTACCCCGTACTGCGCGGTCCGTCCGATGCCAAGTTCGAATTTTCCATCGAAGTCGAAAGCCGGCTTGAAGACGATGCCATTTTCGATCTGTTTGCCAAGGGACCGGATGGATGGGAACTGAATTTCAAGCCCGCCTATGAGTCCAAGTTCATTTCCAGTTTGCGCCTCAAGGCCAGGCAAAGTTCTTCGGTAGCCCTGGAAGTCAAGCCGGCTCCGGGAGCCAAGGCCGGACAGTATCCCATAACCGTCAACGTTTCTTCGGGCCCGGCCAAGGCAAAGGCGGAACTTACGGTTGTGCTCACGGGAACTTACAAGCTGGACGTGGGTACGGTGGACGGATTGCTTTCGCTGACGGCCAGACGCGGCCGGCAAGCCAACCTTTCGTTTTTTGTCAAGAACACAGGTTCTGCTCCCAACAACAATATCGAGTTCCTTTCATTCAAACCGGAAAACTGGAAGGTTGAGTTCAAGCCGGAAAAAATCGATACTCTCGCCCCGGGGGAATTGAAACAGGTGGAAGTTTTCATCACCCCCTACGAAGATGCCCTGGTGGGTGATTACGCAGTCGACCTGCGGGTGGAAGGCGAAAAGGTTTCCAAGCCCCTTTCCCTGAGGGTGACGGTCAAGGCGTCGGCCGCCTGGGGATGGATCGGAATTGCAATCATCGTCCTAGTGGTCCTGGGATTGACAACCTTGTTTCGTAAATTCGGCAGACGGTAGGATAAATGGCGCAGGAACCAATAATCGAAGCTGTCCAACTTACCAAGGTTTACAACGGCCATACGGCGGTCGATCACTTGGATCTGACTGTCTATGGGGGTGAGATTTTCGGTTTTCTCGGCCCCAACGGTGCCGGCAAGACGACCACCTTGCTCATGATGTTGGGTCTTACCGAGCCCACCGGCGGCACGGTGCGGGTAATGGGGCTGGACCCGGCCCGCCATCCTTTGGAGGTCAAGGCTTCCATAGGGTATCTCCAGGAGAACATGGGGTTTTACAGGGATCTGACCGGCCGCCAGTCACTGGCTTATATCGCCGAGTTAAACGGCCTTGAGCGGAAGATAGCCCAAGAGCGCATCCAGGAAGCCCTGGAGGCCGTGGGAATTACGGCCGCGGCCGACAAGAAAGTCGTTACTTATTCACGTGGGATGCGCCAGCGGTTGGGGATAGCCGAAGTGTTGATCAAGAAACCCAGGATCGCTTTCCTGGATGAACCGACGTTGGGACTGGATCCCGAGGCGACCAACCGGATGATTGAGCTGATCAAGGACCTTTGCCGCCGGCACGAGATGACAGTGGTGCTTTCATCCCATTTCTTGAACCAGATCCAGAAAATCTGCCAGCGGGTTGGCATCATGATCGAAGGAAAGCTTGTGGCCCAGGGACCAATCGAGCAGCTGGCAAGGGAAAAGCTGGGTGTCGGCGACCGGACTTACACCTTGGAAGAGATATATATGCAATATTTCCAGGAGCATTGACCATGAAAGGGTTTGTGGCCATTTACCGCAAGGAGCTTTCCGATCACTTCAGCAGTTATCGCTTTTTGATCCTTTTCGCCCTGATTGCCATGGTAAGCCTGATAACGGCTTATCTTGCCGGCATGAACATGGCAAAAGCCCTCGAAGGCCGGGTCAAGCCAAGCACCGTTTTCCTGAGCCTCTTTACCGCCGCCGGGGCCGGTTTTTCCCTGGTTCAGTTTGTAACTTTTTTCGGCCCCCTCCTGGGCCTCTTGCTGGGTTTCGACGCCATCAACCGCGAGCGCAACGAGGGGACCCTGAGTAAGCTTCTCAGCCAGCCCATCTACCGGGATGCAGTCATCAACGCCAAGTTCTCGGCGGCCGTCACCATGATCGCCTTGATGCTGGCGGCCATCATCCTGGTGATAACCGGGCTGGGCATGTTGGTTCTGGGGGTTGTCCCGGATGCTGAAGCAATGGGTCGGCTTGTGGTCTATTTCGTCATCAGTGTCGTTTACATCGCCCTTTGGCTGGCAGTTGCCATTTTGCTTTCCATTTTGATGCGCTCGGTGGCAACATCCGCTCTGGCTTCCCTGGCACTGTGGATCTTTTTTTCATTTTTCGTCTCTATTGGTGCCAACGCGGTTGCCAATTCACTTACCGCCGATGCCCCGCCCGATGATCCGGCCGCCATTGTCAAGCGCGCCAGGATTGAAAACGCTCTCAGCGTCCTGTCACCCATGGTTTTGTATACCAACGCAACGGCCACGATTGTTGACCCGACCCGCAAGACAACCCGCAGTGTGATCCAGGTGGGGATGATGGAGCAGCTTTCCATGGCCCGCTATTCAGGACCGCTGCCCCTTGACCAGAGCCTGCTGGTGGTCCTGCCCAACATAGTATTCTTGATATGCCTGACCGTAATTTGTTTCGCAGCCTCTTACCTTGTCTTCATGCGCCAGGAAATCAGGTCTTTGTAAAACAGCCCTTGCATTGAGAGGGCATAACAAATAAGCATATCCGGGGGAAGCAAAGCTTTATTATTCTGCTAGTGACCTGGAATGTGAGATGGTTGAATGGTCCAAATTTAAACCGGCTGTGCCCCGTTCATGGTTGATGGGACTGGCCGGAATCGTTTGGGGCGCGGTGGGAGTCATGTTGTGCCGCCTGGCGTTGGGGTGGCTTCAGGCCGCCGGTGGCCGGGAAAAGATATTGTTATTGGGCCTTGGCGCTGTTTTGGCGGTTGGGATGTACCTGGCGGCTTTTTCCAGGCTGGTCGGTAAAAACCTGGCTCGTATTGAAAACATGCCGGCCAAGGGATGCGTTTTTGCTTTCCAGCCCCTGAAAAGTTACATCATTATAGTATTCATGATCCTGCTTGGAGTCGGGTTGCGCAGATCGGTCCTTCCACGCCCCTTGCTGGCGGTGGTCTATACCACCATTGGAGGCGCCTTGATTTTGGGTGCGGTCAAATACTGGCGCCGGACTCTGCTTGGATGAGCTCCTGCAGATTTGCTCTGCCACCTTCTAGAGGTTTAGAAAAAACCTGTGAAAGACATGCTCAGAAGTCAACTCGGGGTGGAAGGTGGTTGCCATGACCCTTTTTTGGAGAACGAAAACCGGGTCCTGTTCGAGGCGGGCTTCTACCGACACTTTTCGTGACCAGCGGGTTATTCGCGGGGCGCGGATGAAGATTGCTTCGAAGCCGGTTCTGCCCAGGATCGGTATGCTCAGGCGGACAGCGCGGGAAGCCAGTTGGCGCCCGTAGGCGTTTCTCTCGACGCTCATATCCAGGGCTGCCAGGAGGCCCTTTTTCCCATCCACGCTGGAGGCAAGGGCAATGGCCCCGGCGCAGATACCCCATACGGGCATTCCCATCGCCAGCCGATCTTTCAGGGGACCTACAAGATTATAGGCCCGCAGGAACTTGGACATCACCGTACTTTCTCCGCCGGGTATGATGAGCCGGTCGCATCCGGCCAGGTCATGGGCCGAGACCACCAGCCGGTAGGAAGCCCCCAGGGCCTCCAGGTGGCTGAGGTGGTCCCGAAATGCGCCTTGAACAGCCAGTAATCCCACTCGCATGAATCTTCAGATACCCCTTTGGGCCATGTTGGTGACAAGCCCTTCGATTTCCAGTCCCGGCATTGCCCGGCCCAGGCCGGCCGAAATCCCGGCAAGCCGATCCGGGTCTTTGTAATTGATAACCGCTTCAACGATGGCTTCAGCCATCCGGGCCGGGTTTTCAGACTTGAAGATTCCAGAGCCGACAAATACTCCATCTGCTCCCAGGGCCATCATAAGGGCTGCATCCGCCGGTGTCGCCACCCCTCCGGCAGCGAAATTGACCACCGGCAGGCGTCCAAGTTCCCTGACCCGGGTCACAAGTTCAGGAGGAACTTCGTAATTTTGGGCCGTCTGGAGGAGCTGTTTTTCCTCCATGGAGGCCAGGGCCTCTATCTGGCGGTTCATGGTACGCATGTGACGAACTGCCTCGACGATGTTACCGGTCCCGGCTTCACCCTTGGTCCTGATCATGGCAGCCCCTTCGTTGATCCTGCGCAGCGCTTCACCCAGATCCCGCGCCCCGCAGACGAAAGGCACCTTGAAGTCATACTTGGACACGTGGCCGAAAGGATCGGCCGGTGTCAGCACTTCGCTTTCGTCAATGAAATCGACCCCGACTGCCTCCAGGATCCTGGCTTCCATGAAGTGTCCGATACGGATCTTGGCCATTACCGGGATACTGACGGCCGCCATGATTTTTTCGATCAGGGCCGGATCGCTCATCCGGGCCACTCCGCCCTGACTGCGGATATCGGCCGGCACCCTTTCCAGGGCCATGACGGCGCACGCTCCGGCATCCTCGGCGATTTTGGCTTGCTGGGGGCCGGTTACATCCATTATGACCCCGTTTTTGAACATTTGAGCCAGGCCTTTGTTGACTTTTTCCCGATACATTTTTAAGTCTCTCCTGGTTGGCTGTTTATATTGGTCATACATAACTGTTATGAGATAGTACAATAAGGAAAATGTATTAATTATGTCAACCCAAAATCATACCTCCAGGCGTCCACTTTATAGAAAGATCGCCGATGATATCGCTTTGCAGATCTCTGGGGGTAAGTACAAACCGGGCCAGCGAATACCATCTATCCGCCACTACGCAACTTTATTTGGCTGCAACAAGCTGACGGTGCAAAAAGCTTTCGCTTTGCTCAGGCGCCAGGGGCTCATCGAAAACAGGGTTGGAAGCGGATCGTACGTGCGCTACCCGGAAGAGCTAGGGTCTGCAGGGGAGGTTTTCGACTTCAAGACAGATTATATCGAAGTCGGCTTTTTTCCTTATCGCCGGGTTCAGGAGGTCTGCAATGAACTTTTCAACAGTGAAAAGGCGCGCGCTCTGGCACCGGTGGATGTGAAAGGGGATGCTGAATTGATCCGGGTCTTGAGCCGATTGTACCATGTCCCGGCCGACAGGATGATCATTATTTCAGGTGCTCAGCAGGGCCTGGATTTGATTGCCAAACTCTATTCATTCAGGATAACTGACAAGATCCTGTTCGAAGATCCGACCTACCCGGGGGCGATCAGCCTTTTCAAAGCCAGGCATTTTGTTCGCTACAGGGCCGAAGGCCCTGACCCGGATGAGCTTGACCACAAACTCAACCACGAGATCAAATTGTTTTACAGCATGCCGGCGGTCCACAACCCCACCGGCAGGAGTTACAGCCGCCAGGTCAGGGAAGCGGTCGCCGCCAGGGCCAGAAGGCATGGCTTCTATATCATCGAGGATGATTATCTGTCCGAGTTCGCCGATAGCAACCTGCCGCGCTTCCTGGACCTTGTTCCCCAAAATACGATCTATATCAAATCCCTCTCACAAACCACCGTGGCCGGCCTGCGTCTTGGTTTCATGGTGGTTCCCCGTGGAATCTACGACAAGATCCTTTACGCCAAGTTTACTTCCGATATTGCTTCCAACGGACTGGTGCAAAAATTCTTTGCCCGTTTTATCGCTCAAGATTATTACCGGCAGCATCTCAAAACAGTGGCTTCCAAGATAGCCTACCGCAAGGAGAAGCTTGCAAGTCTCATCTCCGAATTTGACTACCTGGAATGCGATTCAAACCGCCAACAAGGCTACAGCCTCTGGGTAAAAGCAGACCGCGATTTGGCCGTAGACAACGCCCCTTGGCGCTGCGGAAGCGATTTTTCTTTTGATCCTGGTTATCGGCGCTATTTAAGGCTCTCATTCATGCATCTGCGGGACGGGCATTTCGAAGCGGCCCTGGATTACCTGCGGCGGATTTTCAGTTACCTGCAGTGACGCCTGATTTCCACCTGGTCTTGGGCTGCCCAAAAGGGTCCGTCCTCCGCCTGGCGTCTTCGGCAAACTTGCAAGCTGCATGATCCGGGATCATTTTCTCTCAGAGCCCGGGTGGGAGGGTGGCGCCGTGGCGACCGGTCTCCATTTGAAAGCCAGTGCGATACCGGTGATTACCATGGCCAGGCACAAGAGCTGGCCCATGGAGAAGAAAAGCCATACGAAGCCGAGCTGCTGGTCAGGCTGGCGGAAAAACTCGATCACGAATCTGATGGTGCCATAGCCGATCAGGTAACAGGGCAACATCATGCCGGCGGGAAATTTTTTCCTGCGCAGGTACCAGAGAATGACAAAGAGCACAAACCCTTCGAAGAAGGCCTCGTAAAGCTGGGAAGGATGCCTTAAGCGGTTACCCGGTGCCTGGGGGAAATACATACCCCAGGGCATATCGGTGGCCCTGCCCCACAGTTCGCCGTTGATGAAGTTGCCCAGCCGGCCGAAGGTATAGCCGGCAGGTATGGCCGGGATGAACAGGTCGGCTGTCTGGCGGAAATCGAGACCGTATTTGCGGATGTAAAACCATGCCCCGGCTATGGTGCAAACAAGCCCGCCGTGGTACGACATGCCGGCGATGCCGACAAAGCGCACACCGTTGGAAAATTCGAAAGGCAGGAAAATTTCGAGGGGATGGTTTAGGTAGTAGTCCAGGTTGTAGAAGATAACGTAACCCAGGCGGGCCCCGAGAATCAGACCGATTATCATGTAAGTCATCAGGCCCTGGACGTGGTCTTTCGATATCCGGAACCTGTTTTCAGTTTTGAGCCGGTAGGAGACCAGGAGGTAGGTGGTGAAAAAGGCCACTATATACATGAGACCATAGTATTGCAGCTTGAAATTACCGACCTGGAATATGACCGGATCGAGCTTTTCAGGAAGATGTTGCCATGTTTGAATAAAGCCTGTCATGAAACCCCGCTTGTAAACCGGCGCCTATTTTGGGTTGGTGAAATTTTGTCCTGGATTTTGGTGCGACTCCGTCCGGACTTTCCCGCGGCGACGCCATGAGTGACCTATCTTTCTGAGATTATAGTTAAAAAAAGTGTGTGCGGAATACATTCGGCAGATTGACATTTATCCCGGATTTTGCAGCCTGTGAGTTTGGCGAAGATGCGAGGCCGAGGGCAAGCAGACCTACTATGGTACTTCAACTGCCCGCCAACGAAGCAGATTCGGTGAAATCACAAGCCCCTTGCGGCTTCAAATGCCTGAGATTTTTCACCGATCGAACTTCAGCTTGCCGGTGAAGGCCCGGACAGGGAAAATACACCCAAACTTATGCAATAATTCAATGAAATTACTTTTCAGGCATTTGAAGTGCATAATCCGGGTTTATCCTAACCTGGTTGGCTTTGTCAATCCGGCATGAGTCCATACCCCATTTCAGGCTGCAACCGACCGAGTCCGGCTCAATCGGAAAGGAGCAAGCCGAAACCAATGGTAATCAAAGGGCAAAACTTGTCCGGGGTCAAGTTCCAGGCAAGGCCTGTCTAAAAAAAGTCAAACCGTTGTGCATAATTGTGAACATAATACCAGGGATTTCCACCTTAATAATGGAACCCATCAAAAAAGGTTTGCTTCCCGACCGTTGCCGGGTCTTGTGAAAATCAAAAGAGGTCATATTCATGTCCTGGTATAACAATATGAAATATATAAAATATTAAAATTCTGATCCTTGGCCGTCCTCCGCTTCTGACCACAGTCCTGCCGCCGATCTGCGATTTGGCATTCCAGTTGCAAGACAATGACGTTCAATTATCGCCGCTTTTACCTCGAGTGAGGTTTTGCTTGGGCGACTGGCACTTGCCGCTTGCTGGAGCCGGATGACCAATCTTTTAATGGGACATTACAGGTGCGGCTAAGGCGACAATGTCGGATTTGGCAACGATTGCGGCATAAACCGGTCGACCGGCTTCATGGAATTGGCCCGCTAAGTGTTTCAGCCGCCCAAGCAAAACTTCACTCCCTTTTTCAAATTTCATCAGTCAACAATAGCCCGCATTGAGATTCCGTCTGAGCTGAATCCAATCCCATGGATGAGATCAGAACAGGGCAAAGGCTTTTCTTTTGGGCCCCGCCATCCAGGGCGTCCGATTGGCAGGCAATCGGTCTGCTGACAACCACAATGGGGACAAGAGCTCAAACGACCTAAGCTCTTGTGGACAGCCCCGCCAAGCTTGTGGTATGAGAAACCCTTTGAAGCTGAAAACAGGAAGATGGAAGCTGACCGGAGCTTACTTGATGCCGGCGGCAGGTTCCTGTTTTGCAAGGATTTGGGACATGCCGGATTCCTGTAAGGGCGGCCTGGACGATCAATGCTCCCATTGGGGGCCGGGGTTCAATTTAAAGCAAGCAGGAGGTTGCGACCATGAAGCAGGTAGTCATAGTTTCCGGAGCGCGTACACCGGTTGGAGCTTTTGGAGGATCATTGAAGACCGTATCCAGCGTCGAACTGGGTGCCTTGGTAATCCGGGAGTCCATTGCCCGGGCCGGTTTGAAGCCGGTTGTCAGCCCGATGATGTCATCCGTGGCGCCTGACAAGCTCAAGGATCAAGGCCGGGTCGAGCTGGAGGAACAAGCTTATAAATGGGACGAGGGGGCAACCCCGGTTACCATTGACGAGGTCATCATGGGCAACGTCCTGCAAGCCTGCCAGGGGCAGAACCCAGGTCGCCAGGCCATGATCAAGGCCGGGGTGCCGAAAGAGACACCAGCCTTCACAGTCAACAAGGTTTGCGGTTCAGGTCTCAAGGCCATAGCCTTGGGAGCTGCAGCCATCATGACCGGGGAGGCCGAGGTTGTCGTTGCCGGGGGGCAGGAAAACATGAGCATGGCCCCTATGGCCCTTCCCAAGGCCAGGTGGGGGCACCGGATGGAACTGACCGGCGTGGGAGATATATACGATTTGATGGTTTTTGATGGTCTCTATGAGATTTTTTACGGTTACCACATGGGATTGACCGCTGAAAACATCGCCCAACTTTACGGTATCAGCCGCCGGGAACAGGACGAGCTGGGTGTGCTCAGCCACCGGCGGGCCATGGAAGCCATCACCAAGGGCTATTTTGAAAAGGAGATCGTTCCGGTTACCATCAAGTCCCGCAAAGGTGACATGGTTTTCGATCGTGACGAGCGCCCCATGGAAACCAGCTTGGAAAAGATGGCCAAGCTCAGACCCGCTTTCAAGAAGGACGGTACGGTGACGGCCGGAAACGCTTCCGGCATTAACGACGGAGCGGCTGCAGTAGTCCTGATGAGCAGCGATAAAGCCCGGGAGCTGGGACTGGAGCCCATGGCAAAGATAAGGGCCTTTGCCTCGGGAGGTGTTGATCCGGCCTATATGGGATTGGGGCCGGTACCGGCTGTCGGCAAGGTGCTCAAATCAGCCGGGATGACCATCGCCGATCTTGAAATGATAGAGCTCAACGAGGCCTTTGCGGCCCAGGCCATCGGTTGTATGCGCGAGTTGGACATAGAGGTGGAGAAACCCAACCAGGTCGGCAGCGGTATCTCCCTGGGACATCCCATCGGGGCCACCGGTGCCCGCCAGATGGTAACCGGGATTCACCTGATGCAGCGCAAGGGCTATACAACCGGGTTGATAAGCATGTGTATAGGCGGTGGCATGGGGATGGCCATGATCATCGAGCGCTAGAAAAACGGCTTTTTCAAGATTTGGTCCGTGTCTATTGCGGCAAAAGCCGATATGGAGTTGGATTATATTTTTTTCTTTACTTTTTAGTTAGTTACTGATATCTGAGTATATCCTGGCATACAGGAGAGACAAAGGATCAATGTATTTGTAAGGGGTTGTTATCATGGAGATTAGTCGGCGTCTTGGGATTCTGGTATTTTTCGGTGTGCCTGCCATCATCGGTGGTGGTATCGTCTATGCCCTGCTTGGCAGCTTGACGGCTATGTGGGCCTATGAAATCATGCTGGTTGTGCTTGCCGGCGCTTTTGTCAGCCGATAGAGCCGCTGCCCCTGGTGGAGGGCCTTTCGTCGATCCGCGCACTGCCCGATGAAGCGGCGGCAGTAGCGCGGATTTTATTGGAGCCGGTCGATTGGTTTGTTGTGATAAGATGCCGTTATTACAGGTAGTTGAAAAGGCAGGGTGGCCATTGAATACAAAAAGCTGCCACGCATCCGTCCAGCCGGGACCGCACTCCCACCATCAAGCTTGGTGAGATAAAACTATGAGCGAAAATGTTTCCCGGAATTTGATTTTCTGGTTTTTCGTTCTCTGTTTCCTGGTTTCATTCCTGCTTCTGGGGAAGCTGCTATATCCATTTATTTCCATCCTGGTAATGGCGGCGGTAGTCAGCAGTATTTTCCATCCCCTTTATCGTTTTTTCCAGCGTGCCAGGTTTGTCGGTCCCAAGCTGGCTTCCCTGGTGACCTGTATTCTGGTTTTCCTGATCCTATTCATTCCGATCGTATTTTTCGTGGGTATTCTTACCCAGGAAGCTTACAATCTCTATCAAACGGCAAAGGATACCGGTATCAGTGACCAGGTCACCAGCATCTTGAACCAGACTCAAATCCTGGACAAGGTAAATGCCCTTCTCCAAACCTTCGATATCCAGATAACCGGTGAGCAGCTTGAAAACTCCATCTCCAGGGCCGGCAAGTCGATTGGTTTCTTTCTTTATCAACAGGCTACGGCTTTCGCCTCCAATATCCTGAGTTTTGTGGTCAACTTTTTCCTGATGTTGCTGGCGGTATTTTTTCTGCTGATAGACGGACAGCGCCTGGTGTCTTTCATTATCGATTTGTCGCCCCTTCCCAGTGACCAGGATCGGATTCTGATCGACAAGTTCAACGATATGGCAGGAGCCATACTTATCGGCAATGGTCTGGGGGGCTTGATCCAGGGTGTCCTGGGCGGTCTTGCTTTCTGGTTTCTCGGAATTCCCTCGGCATTTCTGTGGGGAGCCATCATGGGCCTGTTGGCATTTTTGCCCATCGTTGGGATCGGGGCCGTTTTCCTGCCGGCCGTAGTCTATGTCTTCCTCAAGGGGAGGGTGGCGGCCGGAATTTTCATGATCGTCTTTTACCTGCTTCTTTCCGGGGGGATAGAATACATATTCAAACCGAAGTTGGTGGGACAGCGCGTCAAGATGCATACACTGATGGTCTTTTTTTCCATCATCGGCGGATTGAAGGTCTTCGGAATTCTGGGCATTATTTACGGGCCTTTGATAGCCACGGCTTTTCTGACTCTTACTGAGATTTACAGGGCCAATTATCAGTGGCTCGTTGAACCGGAACAAAACACCTGAACGATATAGGTCCCAACAAGGCATGGAGATGTTTGGGCGATCTTGCCGGCGGCAGGTTCGCCCCCTGCTTACCATGGGGGGCCGGGTTGAAAGATTCAAGGGAGCGATATGTCAGACAATAAGCACGATACGGTGGTAAGCATCGAGCAGGAGATGAAGCGCTCCTACCTCGACTATGCCATGAGTGTGATCATCGGGCGGGCTTTGCCGGATGTACGCGATGGGCTAAAACCGGTTCACCGTCGCATCCTGTACGCCATGCGCGAGCTCAAGAACGACTGGAACAAGCCCTATAAGAAGTCGGCGAGGGTGGTTGGTGATGTCATCGGTAAGTATCATCCCCACGGCGACACAGCCGTTTATGATACGATAGTTCGCCTGGCCCAGGATTTTTCCATGCGCTATCCACTGGTTGACGGCCAGGGGAATTTCGGGTCGGTCGACGGTGATCCGCCGGCTGCCATGCGTTACACGGAAGTGCGCATGGCCCGCTTGGCACACCAGATGCTGGAAGACCTGGACAAGGATACGGTCGATTTCGTACCCAACTACGACGAATCCCTGAGCGAGCCGTCCGTACTGCCCACCAAACTGCCGGCCTTGCTGGTAAACGGCTCGTCCGGGATTGCCGTTGGAATGGCCACCAACATTCCGCCCCATAACCTTAGCGAGGTTGCCGAGGGTATCAAGGCATTCATCGATGATCCCGAAATCGATCTGGATCGCCTGATGCAACTTGTGCCCGGTCCTGATTTTCCCACGGCGGGCATCATTTACGGCACCGAAGGGATCCGGGAAGCCTACCGCACCGGGCGCGGGGTTATTCGTATCCGGGCCCGGGTGATAGTAGAAAAGGACAAGCGCACCGGCAAGGAAACCATAGTAGTTACCGAATTGCCCTATCAGGTCAACAAAGCGCGCCTGATTGAAAAGATAGCCGAACTTATCAAGAACAAGCAAATCGAGGGTGTGACCTATATCCGGGACGAATCCGACCGGGAAGGGATGCGGATTGCCATCGGGCTCAAAAAGGGGCAGGTGGCCGGAGTCGTGATCAACCTGCTCTACAAGCATACCCAGATGGAGACCAGTTTCGGAATCAATTTCCTGGCGGTGGTCCGCCAGCGGCCGGAGATTCTGAACCTCAAGGATATCTTCAGTAATTTTGTTTCCCACCGGCGGGAAGTCATAGTCAGGCGTACCCGTTTTGACCTTAAGAAGGCCGAAGAACGGGCCCATGTCCTGGAAGGACTCAAGACCGCCCTGGACAATCTGGATGCGGTGGTGGCCCTGATACGCAAGGCCAAATCCCCTGCCGAGGCCAAGCAGCAATTGATGGCCCGCTTCGAGCTTTCGGCGGTTCAGGCCCAGGCCATCCTGGATATGCGGCTGCAACGGCTGACCGGGCTGGAAAGGGATAAAATCAACGCAGAATATGTCCAGGTACTGAAGGATATAGCCTGGTTCAAGGAGATCCTCTCCAGCCCCCGGATAGTATTGGATCTGATCAAGAAAGAGCTGAATTCCCTGGTGGAACAATTCGGCGATGAGCGTCGCTCCGAGATAGTCGAAGAGACCCGCGAGCTGACCATCGAGGACATGATCGTCGAGGAGGACATGGTGGTCACCATCAGCGGGTCGGGGTACATCAAGCGCAATCCGATCACCCTCTACCAGCGCCAGAAAAGGGGAGGCAAGGGCAAGATAGCCATGAGTACCAAGAAAGAGGATTATGTGGCCAACCTCTTCGTTGCCTCTACCCATCACACCTTCATGTTTTTTACCAACCGGGGTAAAGTCTACTGGGCCAAGGTTTACGACATACCCCAGGGGGGGCGGCACAGCCGTGGAAAGGCGATTGTCAACCTGCTCAACTTCGAAGCCGGTGAAAAGCTTACCACGGTCTTGGCTGTTCCCCGGTTCGAGCCGGGCCATTACATCCTGATGGCCACCAGGCATGGAACCGTCAAGAAGACAGACCTGATGGCCTTTTCGCGGCCCCGTGCAGGCGGAATCATCGCCATCGGGCTTGCCGAAGGGGACGAACTGATTGCCGCCCGGATTACAGACGGTACATGCAATGTCTTCCTGGGATCGTCCCAGGGTAAATCGATTCGTTTCCACGAATCTGACGTCAGGCCCTCGGGGCGGATCGCCCGGGGTGTGCGCGGGATGCGCCTTGATATCGGCGATCAGCTGGTCGGCATGGAAGTCATCAAGTATGGGGACACACTTTTCACGGCCACGGAAAACGGTTTCGGAAAGCGAACCTCCATTGATGAATACCCGGTTCACCGGCGGGGCGGTAAAGGGGTTATCACCATCAAGACCAACGACCGGAACGGAAAGGTTGTCGGTATCCTGGTGGTTGAGGATCAGG
>JALVRI010000325.1 GCA_027031325.1 Desulfobacteraceae bacterium | reverse complement strand
CCCGAAGCCGTAACCTGCGGCGGCAAGCAGGAAATCACCTCGGCCCTGCTAAACCGGCTGGCAAGAGGCGATCTGGTCCTTGTCAAGGGTTCCCGGGCAATGGCCATGGAAACCGTGGTCGAAGAAATCGTGGCCGCCTGCGGCGGCGATAAAATAGATCTCCAACAGGAATAAGACGCCATGTTGTATCACCTTCTCTATCCGCTGCACACCACATTCTCGGCGTTCAATGTTTTTCGGTATATTACCTTCCGGACCATCTACGCCAGCCTGACGGCCTTCCTGATCTGCTTCTTCCTGGGCCCGTGGGTCATCCGCAAGCTGGCCGGGCTGCAGGTCGGGCAGTACATCCGCCAAGACGGTCCCGAGAGCCACCGCAAAAAGGCCGGGACCCCCACCATGGGAGGAATCCTGATCATCGCCGCGGTCGTATCTTCAACCCTGCTCTGGGCCGATCTGAGCGACTACTTCGTCTGGATCTGCCTGGAAGTCATGCTCGGTTTCGGCCTGATCGGCTTCATGGACGACTACCTGATGCTGATCAAAAAGCGCAACAAGGGTCTTTCCGGACGCCAGAAGATATTGTTTCAGAGCGTCCTGGCACTGGTAACCGGGTACCTGGTTTACAGCTGCCCTGATTTCAACACCAAGGTAACCATCCCTTTCATCAAGAAACTCTCTCCGGACCTGGGTGTGGGATACGTCTTTTTCGCCGCCTTCGTGGTGGTGGCCGCCTCCAATGCCGTCAATCTCACCGACGGGCTCGACGGGCTGGCCATCGGTCCGGTTACCATCGCCGCGGCGACCTACATGATGTTCGCCTACGTCGCCGGGCACGTGAAAATCGCCAACTACCTCCAGATTCACTACGTTGCCAGGGCCGGCGAGCTGGCCGTCTTTTGCGGCGCCCTGGCAGGAGCCGGACTCGGTTTTCTCTGGTTCAACGCTTACCCGGCCCAGATCTTCATGGGGGACGTGGGTTCCCTTTCCCTGGGGGCGGCCCTGGGAACGGTGGCGGTTATTACCAAGCAGGAAATCATGTTGGCCCTGGTGGGCGGCCTGTTTGTAATCGAGGCCCTGTCGGTGATCTTTCAGGTCGGTTTCTTCAAGCTGACCAAGGGGGGACGCATCTTCAAGATGGCACCCCTGCACCACCATTTCGAGCTGAAGGGCTGGCCGGAACCCAAGGTTATCGTCCGCTTCTGGATCATAGCCATTGCCCTGGCCATGGTGTCTTTGAGTTCGCTCAAACTTCGTTGAGCAAGGCAAGGAGAGCAAGGCGTTTCAATGGATCTGAAAGGTAAAAAGATAGTTGTGGTCGGCCTGGCCCGCTCGGGCCTGGCCATGGCCCGCTTTCTGACCAGCCAGGGCGCCCGGGTTACGGTCACCGACCAAGCCACTGCCGCGGGGCTGGGACCCTTTGCCGAGCAGGCTCGCCGCCTTGGCGCCGGGCTGGAACTTGGCGGCCACCGCCTGGAAACTTTCCTTGCCGCAGACCTTGTGGTCATCAGCCCCGGGGTACCCCATGACCTGCCTCCCCTGGAAAAGGCCCGCCGCCGGGGAATCCCGGTCATCGGTGAAATCGAGCTTGCCAGCCGCTTCATCCAAATTCCACTGGTGGCCATAACCGGCACCAACGGCAAGACCACCACCACCGAAATGGTGGGACGCATCCTGGCAGCGTCCGGCAGGCGGGTCTTTGTCGGCGGTAACATCGGAAACCCCCTGATCGAAATCGTCGGCGGGCAGAAAGACCTGGACGTCATCGTGGCCGAGGTCAGCAGCTTTCAGCTGGACACCACCATTTCATTCAGGCCCCAAGTGGCGGTCCTGCTGAACATCTCGGCCGACCACCTGGACCGCTACCCGGACATGGCGGCCTACGTGGCCTCCAAGGCCAGGATCTTTGCCAACCAGCAAGCCGACGATACGGCCATCTTCAATGCCGATGATCCACGGATCGCAGATCTGGTGTCCCGCCTTACCGCCCGTCCAATGCCTTTTTATACCGCCGACGATCCAGACCGGGTTCCGGCGGATGCAGCCGCAATCGTCCTTGACGACCGGATCGTGTTGTACCCTCATTCCGGCCGAAAGCTGGTGGTGGAACTTTCCCAAAACGCCCTGATGGGTGTTCACAACCGCCAAAACATGGCCGCCGCGGCCCTGGCGGCCCTGGCGGCCGGAGCCGCGCCGGAAGCGGTCCGGACCGCCCTGGGCCGTTTCGAACCCCTGGAACACCGCCTGGAAACGGTGGCCACCGTCAGGGGAGTTCATTTTGTCAATGACTCCAAGGCGACCAATGTGGACGCCGTGGCCCGGGCTCTGGAATGCTTCAGCTGCCCGGTTGTCCTGATAATGGGCGGGCGCAACAAGGGTTACGACTTTCGCTCGCTGCAGGATCATCTCCGCCGGAGGGTAAAAAAACTGATCGTAATCGGAGAAGCCGCGGACGAAATACTCGCCGCCCTGGGTCACCTGCCGCCCGAGGGAAGCGCGCGGGCAAAAGACATGCAGGAAGCGGTCCGCAAGGCTTTCGAAACCGCCGTAGCCGGCGAAACCGTCCTCTTATCGCCGGCCTGCGCCAGTTTCGACATGTTCGGCAATTATGCCGAACGGGGCAAGGAGTTTCGCCGCCAAGTGGAGGCTTTGAGCTGAAGATGAAAAAAACCGCTGCCGCCAAGAAACAGAATCGGCCCATCCGCCCTACCGGCACCAGCGGTGGCCGGAAATTTGCCGGGCCGGACACGGTGGCCATCCCGGCTGCCGGGCAGGCTGCGGCCGGCCCCAACCGCTACGACGCCGGGCTGCTGTTGGCGGTCCTCTTCCTGGTGGGCTGCGGCATCGTCATGGTATACAGCGCCAGTTCGGCCCTGGCTCAGGGCAAGTTCGGCAACGACGCCTATTTCCTAAAGCGCCAGGTACTATTTTCCCTGCTGGGAATCGGTGCCCTGGTGATCTGCGGCCACCTGCCCTACCGGATTTACCGCCCCCTGACCTACCCTCTCCTGCTGGCCTCCCTGGCCCTGCTTGCGGCGGTCAAGATTTCTTCCCTGGGGGTCACCGCCGGCGGCTCCAGCCGCTGGCTGCGAATCGGTCCCATCCATTTCCAGCCGGTGGAACTGGCCCGCCTGGCCCTGGTCATCTACATGGCCTATTCGTTGAGCAAGAAGCAGGAACACCTGCAAGATTTCAGCGTCGGTTTTCTACCCCACCTGATCGTCCTGGCCCTGTTCACCGGCTTACTGCTGCTCCAGCCGGATTTCGGGTCGGTAATGATATTCTGCGCCTTGGCCTGGATAATGATGTTCGTGGCCGGGGTACGCCTGAAGCACCTGCTGGGATCCCTGCTGGCCATGCTGCCCCTGGCAGCCGGTCTGATCATCTTCGAGCCTTACCGTCTCAAAAGAATGATCAGCTTTCTGGATCCCTGGAGTTATCCCACCGAGGAAGGCTACCAGGTGATCCATTCCTTGCTGGCTTTCGGCACCGGCGGGCTTTGGGGAACCGGTATCGGCCAGGGATACCAGAAACTGTTCTACCTGCCCGAACCCCACACCGACTTCATATTCTCGGTGATCGGCGAAGAGTTCGGCCTCCTGGGCGTTATGGTCATTCTGTCCGCCTACGGGGTTGTCCTGTGGCGCGGATTCGCCATCGGCCGCCGGGCGCGGGACGATTTCGCATCCCTGGCCGCCCTGGGGATAACCGCCGCCATCGGGCTGCAGGTAGCGGTCAACATGGGGGTAGCTTTGGGCATGCTGCCCACCAAGGGGCTGACACTGCCCTTCCTGAGCTATGGCGGTTCATCGTTGATCATCAACATGGCCGCCGTGGGAATACTGATGAATATAGGAGCCGCCAATGGTTCCAGGGTCTGACATATTCCCCCGGGCCGGCCTGAACCTGCTTATAGGCGGGGGAGGAACCGGCGGGCACCTTTTCCCGGCAATCTCGGTGGCCGAAGCCCTGACGGCCAGATTGCCCGGCAGCCGTGTGCTCTTTGTCAATGCCGGCCGCCCCCTGGAGCGCCGCATCCTGGGGCAAGCTCGCTGGCCCTATCACGCCATCGGAGTCGAGGGCATCAAAGGCCGCGGCCGCCTGGCCCAGGCCAGGGCCGCCGCCCGGCTGCCGGGGGCCCTGATCCAGGCCCATACCATCATCAAGTGCCACCGGCCGGACGTTGTCCTGGGAGTGGGGGGCTATTCCTCGGGACCGGTGGTGACCGCGGCCTGGTTGCTGAAAGTGCCCACGGCCCTGCACGAGCAGAACCTGTTGCCGGGTGTAACCAACCGGATTCTGGCGCGCCTTGTGGACCGGATCTACCTTTCCTTCGAGCAAAGCCGCAAAGCCTTTGCCGCTGAGAAAGTTCTGGTAACCGGCAACCCTGTCCGGGGGCGGATAATCACCGCCGCCGCCAAGTCCGGCGGCCTGCCCGGCGGGCCTGCCACCGTGCTGGTAATCGGCGGCAGCCAGGGAGCCCATCGGATCAACATGGCCCTTGCCGAAGGAGCCTCCCGGCTGGCTGCCATCAACGGCCTCAAAATTGTGCACCAGACAGGCGCGGCCGACAGCAAGGACGTAACCCGGGCCTACGCCGAGGCAGGTTTGAAATTCGAGGTAAAACCCTTTTTCGACTCCATGGACAAGCGTTACCTGGAGGCACACCTGGTGGTCTGCCGGGCCGGGGCATCGACGGTGGCCGAAATAACAGCCCTCGGCAAACCGGCCATCCTGATACCTTTTCCCCATGCCGCCGACGACCACCAGACATTCAATGCCCGCAGCCTGGAAAAGGCCGGGGCCGCCGAGGTCATCCTGGAAAAGGACCTGGAGCCGGCCGCTCTGGCTGACCGGATCAGGAGCTTGCTGGAAGACAGGCCCCGCCTGGAACAAATGGCCGCCGCAGCCCGCAGCCTCGGGAACCTGGCCGCGGCCGACGAGATCGTCAACGATCTTGTGGCGCTGGCTGCCGCCAAAAACAGATGGCATTGCCGAGTAGGGAATTAGACCATGTACCGCAAGCAATACCATATTCACTTCGTGGGCATCGGCGGCATCGGGATGAGCGGGATCGCCGAGCTGCTGCTCAACCTGGGATACCGGGTCTCGGGCTCCGACCTGAAGCTGAGCGACATCACCCGGCGCCTGGAATCCCTGGGGGGCACCATTTGTGAAGGCCACCGGCCGGAAAATATCGCCGGCGCAGACGTGGTGGTCATCTCTTCGGCCGTGGGTCAAGACAACCCGGAGGTCACCGCCGCCCTGCAGGCCTCGGTTCCGGTCATCCCAAGGGCCGAAATGCTGGCCGAACTCATGCGTCTCAAGTACAGTATCGCCGTTGCCGGCACCCATGGCAAGACAACCACCACCTCTCTTGTGGCCTCGGTGCTGGCGGCCGGCGGTCTCGACCCGACGGTGGTGATCGGCGGCAAGCTCAAGAGTATCGGCTCCAATGCCGTCCTGGGCCGGGGAGACTACATCGTGGCCGAGGCCGATGAAAGTGACGGCTCCTTTCTCAAGTTCAGCCCCGCCATCGCCGTGGTGACCAACATCGATCGCGAGCATCTCGATTTCTACAAGGATCTTGACGACATAAAACAAGTCTTTGCCGCCTTCATAGACCGGATACCTTTTTACGGCCTGGCAGTCCTCTGCCTGGACAACGAGGCGGTCCAGGACCTGATCCCCCAGGTTGCCAAGCGTTTCGTCACTTACGGCATGAGCCGCCAGGCAGACATCCAGGCCAAGAATGTCAAGGTCGAGGGACTCCGGAGCACTTTCGAAATCGCTTTTCGCGATCGCTGCCTGGGCCGTGTCTCTCTCAACCTGCCGGGTATGCACAACGTGTACAACTGCCTGGCGGCGGTGGCTGTCGGTCTCGAACTGGAAGTGGATTTCAGCCGGATCAAGCAGGCCCTTGAAACCATCGAGGGTGTCCAGCGACGCCTGGAAATCAAGGGGGAAATGGACGATATCCTGGTGGTGGACGATTACGGCCACCACCCCACCGAGATCAAAACCACCCTGGAGGCGGTACGCCAAAGCTGGCCGGGTCGGCGCAAAGTGGTTGTTTTCCAGCCCCACCGCTACACGCGCACCCAGGCCCTGTTCGACGATTTCACCCGGGCCTTTTACCAGACCGACATCCTGATGGTACTGCCGATCTATGCTGCCAGCGAAAAGCCCATCGCCGGGGTTGACAGCCGGGAGCTGGTGGCGGGCATCCAGGCCCACGGCCACAAGGACGTGACCTGGGTTGAAGACCTGGAAGCGGCCGTGGCCCGGCTGGAAGAAATCTGCCGGCCGGGTGACGTCATCCTGACCCTGGGGGCCGGCAATGTTTACCAGGTGGGAGAAATGTTACTCAAAAAAGCCGCCGGGACGGCAGGGAAAGCCAAATGATGGAACCTTCGGCCCGCAAGTGGCTCCTGCACCTGCTGGCAGACAGGGTGCTTTTCGACGAGCCCATGGCCCGCCATACTTCCCTGCGTATCGGCGGGCCGGCCGACGCCCTGGCCTTTCCGTCCACCGTCGACCAGTTGATCAGACTGGTCTGCTGGACCAGGGAAAAAGGGTTGCCGCTGACGGTCCTGGGAGACGGGACCAACGTCCTGGTGACCGACAAGGGCATCCGGGGCGTTACCGTCGGGCTTCAGGCCATCGCCACCCCGGTTCGCCTGACACCCGACAACCGGGGCGGGGTACTTGTAAGCGCCCATGCCGGAGTCCAGACCAGGCGCATCTGCGCCACGGCTTTAAAAAAGGGGCTTGAAGGTATGAACTTTGCCCTGGGAATTCCGGGAACCCTGGGAGGAGCGATTCGGATGAACGCCGGCACCTCCACCGGCCAAATGGCCGACGTCCTGGCAGCCCTGACCGTGCTGACACCGTCCGGCCAGGCCAGGCGCTATCCGCGCTGGATGCTGGAAGCCGGCTACCGCGAGCTTGTTCTGCCCCTGAAAGGGCCTTTCGTAATCCTGGAGGCCGAAATAAGGCTCCGGCCGGCATCCAGGCGCAAGCTTTACGACGAGGCCCGTCGCCTGATGCGCAAACGGGTGGCGAGCCAGCCCACCTGGAAACCGAGTGCCGGCTGTTTTTTCAAGAACCCGGCCCCGGACAAACCGGCCGGCATGCTGATCGACCAGGCCGGGCTGAAAGGTGCCGCTGTGGGCGACGCCCGGGTTTCCCGGCGGCATGCCAATTTCATTTTCAATGCCGGAAAGGCCACCGCCGGGCAGGTACTGGAACTTGCAGAGCAAATCCGCCGGGCGGTGCGCCGGTCTTTCGGAATCATCCTCGAGCCGGAGGTAAAGATAATTGGTGAAACTTAAGCCCAAGCGCAAAAACCGCTACCGCAAAAAGCCCAGGACCGGCTTGCTGCGCAGGCGCCTGGCGGCAACCGCCCGGCTGGTGGCCCTGGCCCTGGCAATCATGGTTTTGAGCACCATGCTGGTTTACGCCTATCAGGTAGTCACCGAAACCGAATACCTGGCCTTGCGCAAAATTGAAGTCAGTGGGCATCACCATCTCAACCGCCGGGCCATCGTGGAGGCCGCCGGCCTGCAGACCGGGGTCAACCTGTTGTCGGTAAACCTGACCCTGGTCCGCAAGCGGCTGCTGGCAAATCCCTGGATCGCCGCAGCCCAAATAACCCGGCAGGTGCCTGACAAGCTTAAGATAGTTGTCCGCGAGCACCGTCCCCTGGCGGTGGTGGAACTGGGGGCACGCTACCTGCTCGATCGCGATGGCAGGGTCTTCAAACGCTGGCAGGCGGGCGACCCGGACCACCTGCCGGTAATCATCGGTCTGGACCTGACCGACATCCACGTGGGACAGAGCCCGGAAAGTTTCATCATGGGGGCGGTGCGCCGGGCCCTGCTGGCAGCCGAGCGTACCAACTATCTGTCCCTGTCGGCCATCGACCGGCTGGAGGTGGACAAGCAGATTGGACTTACCCTGGTGGCCTTTGAATCGGGGGTAAAGATCCATCTCGGTTTCGACGGCTTTGCCGCCAACTACGGCCGCCTGGCCAAGGTCGTCGATTATCTCAGGAAACACGGCCGCTGGAGCCGGCTGCAATCCATAGACTTAACCGATCCCCACCGGATGGTGGTGAAGCTTTCCCGGGCCTGACCGCCCGGCAGGGATCCAAGGAGGCAAATGTGAAGGCGCAGGATGATTTGATCGTCGGCCTGGACATCGGAACTACCAAGATCTGTTGCGTGGTGGGTGAGGCAAGCGGCGGAGAAGTGAACATCATCGGCATCGGCACCCATCCGTCCATCGGCCTGCGCAAGGGGGTGGTGGTCAACATAGAGTCCACGGTGGAATCCATAAAAAAGGCGGTCGAAGAAGCCGAGCTGATGGCCGGGTGCGAAATATCCTCGGTTTATGCCGGAATCGCCGGGGGGCATATCACAGGTTTCAACAGCCGCGGGATAGTGGCCATCAAGGGATCCGAGATCACCGCCCAGGACGTGGAAAGGGTAATCGATGCGGCCCGGGCGGTGGCCATCCCCATGGACCGCGAAGTAATCCACGTCCTGCCCCAGGAGTACATCGTCGACGAGCAGGCCGGCATCCAGAACCCGGTGGGGATGGCCGGGGTACGCCTGGAGGCCAAGATTCACATCGTCACCGGAGCCGTCACTTCGGCCCACAACATCGTCAAGTGCGCCAACCGGGCCGGGCTGGATGTATGCGACATCGTGCTGGAATCCCTGGCTTCCGGCGAAGCGGTCCTGACCGGCGAGGAGAAACAGCTCGGAACGGCCCTGATCGACCTGGGCGGCGGCACCAGCGACCTGGCGATCTTTTCGGCCAAGAACATCCGCCATACCTTCGTCCTGGCATTGGGGGGCGACAACCTGACCAACGACATCGCCATCGGGTTGCGGGCCCCCCTGGCCGAGGCCGAAAAGATAAAGAAAAAATACGGCAGTTGCCTGGCAAGCTCCATCGGCCCGGACCAGACCATCGAGGTTCCCGGCATGGCCGGCCGCAAGTCCCGCAAGCTGCCCCGCCAGATCCTGGGCGAAATCCTGGAGCCGCGGATGGAAGAAATCTTTACCCTCATCAACCGCGAAATCTACCGGGCCGGCATGGAAAACATGATCGCCTCGGGTATCGTGGTCACCGGTGGCACTTCGCTACTGGAAGGGGTTACCGAGATCGCCGAGGCGGTTTTCGGCCTGCCGGTACGGCTGGGAAAACCGCGGGGCATCACCGGTCTGACCGACGTGGTCAACAACCCCATGTACGCCACCGGCGTCGGTCTCGTGCTCTACGGGGCTCGCAAGCAGCCGACCCGCAAGTTCAGGATCCGGGACCGCAATATCTTCAACAGCATTATGAGCAGGATGAAAAAGTGGTTCAAAGACGTGATCTAGGAGATAGGTTGCAAGTCTTTAAGGTCAATAATTTTGCAAAAAGCTTGATTCAATCGATTTTGGACCTTGTGATTTGTTAAATGCCGGGCTACCCGGGAAACCATAAAAAACAAAAGGGGGAGTGAAATCATGTTTTCTTACGTTGAATCGGAGAACACGGCCAAGATCAAGGTCATCGGTGTAGGCGGGGCCGGAGGTAACGCCATCAACAACATGATCGCCAGCAACCTGCTGGGCGTTCAGTTCATCGCCGCCAACACCGACGCCCAGGCCCTGGAAGTATCGCAGGCCGAAATCAAGATCCAGATCGGAGAAAAGCTGACCGAGGGGCTTGGCGCCGGCGCCAATCCCCAAATCGGACGTGACGCGGCCCTGGAAAGCGCCGAGGTCCTCAAGGCCGCCCTGTCCGACAGCCACATGGTTTTCATAACCGCCGGCTTCGGCGGCGGTACCGGTACCGGCGGGGCCCCGGTTATCGCCGGTCTGTGCAAGGAAATGGGTATCCTCACCGTGGCCGTGGTCACGCGTCCCTTTTCATTCGAGGGCAAGAAAAGGGCCCGCCAGGCCGACGAAGGAATCCAGGAGTTGAAAAAAGTAGCCGACACGGTGATCATAATCCCCAACGACCGGCTGCGGGCCCTGGCCTCGAAAAACGCCAAGATGATCGACATGTTCAAGAAGGCCGACGAGATCCTGCTCCACTCGGTCAAGGGGATCACCGACCTGATCCTGATGCCGGGTCTGGTCAACCTGGACTTTGCCGACGTCAAGACCACCATGTCCAAGGCCGGGATGGCCATCATGGGCATAGGTATTGCCAGTGGCGAAAACCGGGCCATCGAGGCCGCCGACCGGGCCATCTCGCATCCCCTCCTGGAAGACATCAACGTGGCCGGCGCCAAGGGAGTGCTGATGAACATCACCAGCAGCAGCGACATCACAATGGAAGAAATGACCGAGGCCTCGGAAAGGATCTACAACGAGGTGGGCGAAGAAGCCGATATCATTTGGGGTGCGGTCATCGACGACCAGATGGGCGACGAGATGCGCGTCACGGTGATCGCAACCGGGATCGGTTCCAAGGAAGAGAAATCCGACGGTCCGGTTCCCCTGGACCCTACTTACGGCGGCAAGGTAAGGGACCTTACCCCGGCCGACCTGGAGGTGGCCGTCGACCTTGACGAGCCCACCTGGATCCGCCGCAAGCGGGCCGCCAACGAGGAAGCCGGGCAAAAGTACAAGGGATACCGCGGAATAGTAATCGACAACGACGACCTGGACGTGCCGACTTTCCTGCGGCGCAAGGCCGACTGAACTCCCATCGCTTCCTGACAGGCGGCAGGCGCCTGCAACGGGGCCGAATGGAAAAGGCCGGCCGGCAACCCGGCAAGCCGTTGGAAAATTGCCGTACAGCATGGTCGTTTCCGCCTGCCGGAAAGATAGAGTTCAGCAACCATGGTCAACACAAACCAAAAAAGGCTCGCAGATGAACTGGGAACCATCCGCAAAAGCTGGCAAGGGCGGGTCCGCGTGGCCCTGGCCTATCCAAATTTCTACCACGTGGGTATGTCAAACCTGGGTTTCCAGGCCGTCTATCGTCACCTCAATGCCCTGGAGCATGTGGTCTGCGAGCGGGTCTTTGTGCCGGACCAGGGGACGGCCGGCGACTCCCCCCTGGTCTCCCTGGAATCCGGCCGGCCTGTGTTGGACTTCGACTGCCTGGCTTTTTCCATCCCTTATGAAAACGACTATGCCAACGTTCTGAACATCCTTGCAAAAGCAGGTCTCCCCCTGCGGGCGGCCCTTCGCGGCGAATCCCTCCCCCTCGTCATGGCAGGGGGAGTAACCTGCTTTCTAAACCCCGAGCCCCTGGCTCCTTTCATAGACTGTTTCGTAATCGGCGAAGCCGAACCGCTGATAGAAGAGTTTTTCACAACCTTCGATCCCAAGCGGGACAAAGAGACCAATCTCTGTCGCCTGGCACGGCTTTCCGGTGTATACGTCCCTTCCTTTTACCGGGTTCAATACAATCCGGACGGGACCCTGGCATCTTTTTCCCCCGGCCGGCCCTCGCTTTTGCCGCGCATAAAACGGCTGTGGGTAGAGGACCTTTCAGGGCCGGTAACCGAGAGCTCGGTCATCACGCCCCATACGACCTTTGCCGGCACCCACCTGATCGAGGTTTCCCGGGGTTGTTCCCACGGTTGCCGTTTCTGCGGTGCCGGTTTCATCTACCGCCGTCCCCGCTTCCGCCCCCTGGAGCGGTTGCGCCGCTGCCTGGAAAAAGCAGCCGCCCAAACGTCCCGGATCGGCCTGGTGGGCGCCGCCGTCTCCGACCTTCCCGGAATCAACCGCCTTTGCAGCAAGCTTCCCCGGCCCGACCTGGAGTTGGGCTTCAGTTCCCTGCGGGCCGATGCCCTCTCGGAACCACTCCTTCAAGCCTTGGCACAGGGCAAGGTCAAGACAGCCACCCTGGCGCCGGAAACCGGCTCGGAGCGAATGCGGAGGGTAATCAACAAAGGCATGCAAGAAGAAATCTTCCTTGAGGCGGCCGCCGCCCTGGTTAAAAGGGGCATCCCCAACCTGAAGCTGTATTTCATGGTAGGCCTGCCGTTTGAAGAACCGGAAGACATCTCGGCCATCGCAACCCTGGTGAAAAAGATAAAGCACCGCTTTCTTCAAGCCAGCCGGCCCACCGGGCACATGGGGCAAATCACCGTTTCCCTGAACTGCTTCGTGCCCAAACCGTCCACCCCCTTCCAGTGGGCCGCCATGGATGAAACGGCGGTCCTGAAGAAAAAAATCCGCCAAGTGAAAAACGATCTTCGCAAGGTGGCAAACGTCCGGGTACATGCAGATGTGCCCCGCTGGGCCGTCATCCAGGGCCTGCTGTCCAGAGGTGACCGCAAGGTGGCCGACATCCTGGAGCTTGTTCACCAAAACGGCGGCAACTGGCCCCAAAGCCTCAAGCAGACCCCTATCAACCCGGCTTTTTACGTTCACCGGGAAAGAACACGGGACGAGATCCTGCCCTGGGACTTTATCGATCACGGGTTGACAAAGGACTTCCTATGGCGTGAATACAGGCGCGCCGCCCGGGCCAAGCCTACTCCCGCCTGTCCCATGGATCCCGGCACCTGCAGCCTGTGCGGGGTATGCCGGGGCAAAAAGTCATCAGATAATAAAGCACAGGGATAATTATCCCGGATTATTGTTCGGCTTGCCTGAAACTCAGAGAAATTATGGTGCAAAAAAGAGTATAGAGAATCAACAAAAACCATTCTGAAGAAAAACGAAACATATAAGCATTCATTATCAAGACAAATTGTAACAAATATATGGTCGCCACCGCCTCGGTATGAAAAAGCCCGAAACGAATCAATTTGTGGTGAAAATGATTCTTATCCGCCACAAACAACGGACGCCCCCTTGCTTTTCTCTCCATCATCACCGTGACGGTATCAAAGATCGGAACTCCCAACAGGAGCAATGGCAGCACTCTATTAAAAGCCATGTGACTTTGGGTCACGGCTATCGCCAAACCAATTCCCATAAAACCCAGGAGTTGACTGCCTGAATCTCCCATAAAAATGGTCGCGGGATAAGTATTGTAATGCAGAAATCCTAAGATGGCGCCCGCTATTGATATGGCTATCAAAGCAAGCACCTTTTGGCTCGCCTGATAGGAAAGAAAGGCGATAAATAAAAAACCGAGCATAGATATTCCACCGGCCAAGCCATCGAGGCCATCTGACAAATTGATGGCATTGATCCCCCCTACAACAGCAACCAAGGTAAAAGGGACGGCCAACCAACCAGGAAGCAGCCAATCACCGGGAACAAGATCGCCAAGATCTTTGATCAATACGCCTCCATGGAATATCAGAATCATTGCAGCTATAATCTGCCCGAGCAGCTTGGTCAACGGTGCCAGTTCATAAATATCGTCAGCCACTCCGAAGACCAATATTATAAGGCCCCCTAACAGCAACGCCATGACCAATTTTGTCAAAGCTGCAAAACATACAATAGATACAAAAATGCCCAGAGCCATCGATATTCCACCTATACGCGGAATAGGCCTGGTATGAACCTTTCTATCATTAGGGATATCGATAATTCGGACCCTAGGGGCCACTTCCTTGAGCAGAAACATGGAGCCCAGGGTAATCACAAACGCCAACAACGAAGAGGCTAAAAATATCATGGCTTCAATTTTCAAAAAGATATAGGTCCAACGCTCGGAGCCTCAAAATCGCACAAAATCATAAAAACAACGCTTTATAAACGTTGAAGGTACACTTAAAATACTTTTTGGTCGCGATGTCAATGCCCCTTGAGATAATGCTCGGCCGGGATTATACAGATCCCAGGTTTGCCGAAGATACGAAGCGGAGGGCAGGCATACGTGAAATCAAGACCCAACAAACCTCGCTGCCCATGGTGCCTGGGCGACAATGACTATATCGCCTACCATGATCAGCAATGGGGTGTACCTGTTTACGATGATCGCTTACTCTTCGAATTCCTGGTGCTGGAAGGAGCCCAGGCAGGATTGAGCTGGCTTACAATTTTGAAGAAACGGCCCCATTACAGGCAGGCTTTCGATGACTTCGACCCGGCCAAAGTCGCCAAATATGATAACGCCAAGATCACCAGGCTGCTTACCGATTCCGGGATCGTGCGCAATCGCCTCAAAATCCAGGCGGCGGTGGAAAACGCCGCCGCCTTTTTGAAAATCCAGGATAGCCATGGATCTTTTTCAAGTTATATTTGGGATTTTGTCGACGGACGGCAGATCGTCAACACCTGGTCACGGCTTGAACAGGTGCCCGCCTACACGCCGCTGTCTGAAAAGATCAGCCGGGATCTTAAAAAGCTTGGCTTCAAATTTGTCGGCCCGACGATCTGTTATGCCTTCATGCAGGCGGTCGGCATGGTAAATGACCATTTGATGAGTTGTTTTCGATATGACCAAATCAATAGAATGGGAAATGGATCATAAAAAGGATATCCGGCTGTCTGAATTCGAAGGG